>DAWBVG010000357.1:0-13511 GCA_052279865.1 Muribaculaceae bacterium | reverse complement strand
GATGTGTATAAGAGACAGGATCAGCTCTATTGCTCTTATGATTTCGGCAAAGAGACTGTAGGTCGTATAGCCGCTCATGCCGGATATGATGCCGCTGCAGGAGAGATCGTGGTGAAGGTGGTTAATGCTGAGTCCGAGCCAATGCCTCTTACACTCGCCCTCAATGCGCAGAATATAGCTTCTACAGCTTCTGTTGAGACTCTTAAATCTGAATCTCTCTGGGATGAGAATTCATATTCGATGCCGACACTCATAAGCCCGGAGAAAAAACAGGTGAGTGGCGTTTCCGACAACTTCAAATACACATTTGAGCCTTATTCGCTGACGGTATTGCGTATAAAGGCAGACCGCGCCGCTTCGGAGATGAATATTCCGGAATTTGAATTCAGCTGCAATCCACGTCCGCTTACCACTGTGGTTGAGGAGAAAGGTCCGGCGGCTACTCTGAAAGCCATGATTGCCGAGGCGCGCTCGGTGATGCTTGATGATGTTGCAGGTTATGAGGCACTCCGTTCAGCAACAGAGACTGCCGCTGCCGAACTTGCTACCGCCGACAAGGATAAGATCACAGCTGCCATCCCCGTGTTTAAAATCGCGATGGATACATATTACAAAGGTCTGATGGCGGCTGAAAATGAGATGACAGAGAAGGTTGCCAATCCACATTTCGCAACTAAAGGCGACAACTCAGGTTGGACGGGCAACGTGACTGTAAACGAGCATGTGGCGGAGATGTTCAACAATCGCTTCAACATCTCGCAGACTGTTGAAGGTCTCGACAACGGCTGGTATCTTGTTTATGTCCAGGCTTATTATCGCAATGGTGACCATCCCACTTCAAATAAACGGCATGCAGAGGGCACCGAAGAGCTTCTTACCCGCTTCTCACTTAATGAAATGTCGAAGCCCGTGGTTTCGCTGATGGGCGAGGTTCATGACGGCTACTGGTGGGGCGCTCCCAACACAATGGCTGAGGCTTACAAGGTATTCTCCGAGTCGGCTGACCATTATGCCAATTATCTGATGGCTTATGTTGATAACGGAGAGTTGAGAATCTGTTTCGCAAAAGATGAGAGCTGCGACGCCGACTGGTTCTGCTTCGACAATGTGCGTCTCTTCAAGGTGCCGTCGGCGCATTCGGGAGTGATTAGTGTGGAGGAGGCAATCGCCTCATTCTCACCTGCTGCGGAGATCTTTGATCTGCAGGGAAGACGTATTGGCAACTATGCCGGCATCCAGCGTCTTGCACACGGAATATACATTATTACAGAAAATGGACGCAGTGCCAAGATTTTTTTGTAAATTTGTTGGCAAATGCAATTGATTATGAATAAAATTAAAGGAATCCTTTATAGCGTGGCGCTGATTGCGCTCGTGATTATGGCTGCTTGCTCTTCCGACCGCAGCGGCGATGTGCGCGGTCTGTTGCAGACTATCCCTTCAGACGCCTCGATGGTGACAGTGGTCGACTTGAAATCCATGCTTGAAAAAGCAGGGTGTGAGGGTGACGGCGCCAAGGTGAAACCCGGCAAGGAGCTTACCAAAGTCATTGGCGAATCTGCCGATGCGAAAACCAAAGAGAAGCTTGAGCGTCTGCAGAATGGAGGTATCGATCCATCTGTGGCGGCAATCTTCATCGAGGGTTATAATACTTATCTCACCGGTTTCATTGCCGATACGGATAAATTCAAGACTCTGATTGAAGAAGAGGCGAAAGAGAAATTCCGTTCCGAAGGAGAGGTAGAGGTTTGCGGCAACATGGCAATATCCGGCGAACGCTTCTGGGGATGCGTAAGTTCGAACAACACCATAAACGTAAATGACGTTAAGCATTTCCTCTCACTCAGCGAGAAGCAAAGCATTCTCTCCAACGAGATTGCCGCCAAACTCGAAGACCTGGAACATGACATGAAAGGTTGGGGCGACATTAAGGGATGCCTTAATTCTGTAGGGCTTGACTTCACATCACGAGCATCTGTGACGATGGCTTTAGAGGCTATGTTTGTGGATGCAGTAGAGTTCGTGTGGGAGGTTGATTTCAACAAAGGTGAACTTGACGCCGATATGACTGTGCTCAATTCCAAAGGTGGAATTGCCAAATTCAATTTCCCCGCAGCCAAGATAGATGGCGATGTGGTTAAGAAGATCGGAGGAACAGCCGATTCATTCGCGGCGATTGCCGTGAATCCGGAGATGGTGAAGAAACTCAAGGAAGAGACGGGAGGCAAGGGCTTCTCAATGATAGGTATGCTTGCCGGAATGATCTCTTGTGTTGACGGCACATGCGCTGCTGCATTGTCAGGACCGGGAAACTTAAACGGTGTGATTTCCACCACCGGTCACGGCACGGCTGATCTTGTGAACGCTTTGGGTCAGTTCGGACTCACTGTGAGCAAGGAGGATAATGTGTTGCGGGTGACCCAGGGAGAGGTTTCGGGTCCATTGTCAGCCTCTGATGCAGCTGAAGCGCTCAAAGGTGCGCTTGCCGGAGTGGTTTACGGCGGCAATGAGAAACCTCTGAAATTGGAAGCCATAAGCACGATGTCGATAACCTTCAAACCGGAAAAAGGTGGTTTGCAGGCAGAAATAAAAGTGAAAGGGAAAGACGGAAAGAAAAACATTCTTCTTGCCTTGATTCAGTCTGCGTCTGAACGTAGATAAGGGAAACCGACTTTTTATGGACAGAATAAATGAAATAAGACTCGCGGGCATGCTCCCGCGAGTCTTCGTAAATGAGAATATACCGGAATCGGATGTCTGGGACGAGGAGCTGACGCTTTATCGCGGCAACAATTATCTGATCGAGGCAGCCAGCGGAGGGGGTAAGTCTTCGATGTGCGCCTATGTTTACGGTGCCCGTGTGGATTACGAAGGTGAACTCTCCTTCAACGGAAAAGACACACGCGGATTCTCAATTGCCGAATGGCAGGAGATCAGGCGCAGACATATTGCGTATCTTCCGCAGGAACTTGATCTTTTCCCGGAGCTAACGGCATGGGAGAACATACAGCTGAAGAACACACTGACCAACCATTTCGGAGACAAAGATATAGAGAGGATGCTGGATGAGTTAGGCATTGCCTCACGCCGCGACTATCCGGCGGGACGAATGTCGATAGGGCAGCAGCAGAGGGTGGCGATAATCCGCAGCCTTTGTCAGCCTTTCGACTTTATTCTTCTTGACGAGCCTGTGAGCCATCTCGATGAGGGCAACAACCGTATCGTCGCCGATATGATAGCCCGGGAGGCGGAACGTCAGGGCGCGGCGGTGATCTCAACATCTGTCGGGAATCCCCTTTTATTACCCAATGCTAAAAAGTTATCATTATGAATATCGCTGACAGGTTGCTTCGCAAAAACACTTCACCTGCGCGTATGGCCGGATTTGTGCTGTCTAATTTCCTTGGTCTTGCAATTATTCTCGGCGGACTGCAGTTTTATATCGATGCCCGGTCTATATGGGAGGATGATGACAGCTTTATCCGCTCGGATTATATGGTAATCAACAAGCGCGTTACATCGGAGAATACCTTCGGGGGTGCAACCGGTTTTTCGGCGGCTGAAAGGGAGGACATCGAGAAACAGCCTTGGGTGAAGAGGGTTGCGCCTTTTTCTACAGCCGACTATCGGGTGTCGGCATCGCTGATGCAGCAGGGGAGAGGGTTGTCAACGCACATGTTTTTTGAATCCATTCCCGGAGATTTTGTGGATGTCCCCGCTTCGCAATGGCGCTGGCGCGAAGGTGACGATGAAATCCCGGTCATCATATCCAAGGATTACCTTACGCTCTATAATTTCGGCTTCGCATCGTCGGCTGGACTGCCTCAGATGTCGGAAGGGCTGATGAGCGGCATACCCCTGACACTTACTTTACGCAGCGACGACGGCATGCGCAGTGTGCAGTTTCACGGTCGCGTTGCAGGATATTCCAATCGCCTGAACACGATTCTCGTGCCGCAGGAATTCATGGACTGGAGCAATGCTCGTTTCGGCATGGGGAAAGAGAAAGATCCTTCGCGACTCATCATAGAGGTTTCGAGCCCCGGAGATGTGGCGATAAAGGATTATATGGCGGCGCACGACTATGAGATTGCCGGCGATAAAAGCGCTACATCTGCGTCATTCCTTCTGCGCGTGGTTGTGGGGATTGTGCTCGCCATAGGAGTGGTGATTACGCTTCTGTCGTTCTTCATCCTTCTTCTTTCAATTTCCCTCCTGATGGAGAAGAACCGCGACAAGCTCCATTCATTGTTGATGCTCGGGTATGATGTGAGAACTGTCGGGGCGCCATACCGACGCATTGTGATTCTTGCTTCAGCCGGAGCATGGGTAATAGCCACAGGATGCGTTCTCCTCCTGAGAGCCTTTTATCTACCTGCCCTGAAAGGACTCGAAGCCGACCCGGGCTCGGTGTGGGTGATGCTTGTCGTGGGAATAGCCCTTACGGCAGCAATCATGCTGTTCAACCTCCTTTCGATTTCGAAAAAAGTGGTTTCTGCATGGCGCGTAAAGCGATAGATTTGTTAAATTTGGTTAAAATTCCTAAATCTAATTGTTAAAATAGATTTAGGAATATAAATAAACGCATAAAATCTGTATTTTTGCCTTTGCTTTGTAAAATTAGGGTCATAATGCCCGGTGCGGACTTGTAGTATCCTAAGCAGGATAATAGCCATGAGACTCGTTAACCAAGATTAATACAAAGGATTAGATTACCCGATATGGCAGCAAGATGCATATGCATCTTTTATATGTTGGCATGCCAACATATAAAAACACTTATCGGGATTAGGCGCAATAGCGCAACGTGCTTAACAAGACTAAAAGTTGAAATAATTTAATAACCTAATGTAAAACTAAATTCATTCTTACATGAAGAACAACTGTTTTCAGCTAAACAGGAAGTTTTGGGTGACAATGGCAATGCTGTTGACGCTCGCGCTTCCCTCGCTGGCTCAGAAGATCACTGTCACGGGACATGTGTCTGACGAGCAAGGCGAAGACCTGATCGGTGCTACCATTATGGAAAAAGGCACCTCTAACGGCGTATCGGCAGACATAGATGGTAACTTCACCATTAATGTTCCCAAGAATGCCACTCTGGTTGTGAGCTACGTAGGCTACGACCCGATGGAAGTGCCGGTGAACGGTCAGACACACCTTAACATCGTGATGAAGGCAAATGCCCAGATGCTTCAGGAGACTGTCGTGATCGGTTACGGTTCCGTGAAAAAATCCGATGCAACCGGTTCTGTCGCTGTCATCAACCCGAATGAAGTTGATGCCAACATCTCCACATCTGCTCAAGATCTGCTCGTTGGTGCAAGCCCCGGTGTGGTTGTCACATCAAATGGTGGTAGCCCTGAAGGCGGCGCAACTATCCGTATCCGTGGTGGCGCATCACTTAACGCTTCCAACGACCCTCTTATCGTGCTTGACGGTGTGCCTTTGAGCAATGATGGCGTGAACGGTATGGCTAACCCTCTGGCAATGATTTCACCTGACAACATCGAGTCAATGACTATTCTCAAAGATGCTTCTGCAACTGCTATTTATGGTTCGCGTGCATCTAACGGTGTCATCATCATCACGACCAAGAGAGGTAAGAGCGGTCGTCCGCAGGTAAACTTCTCTGCCAATGTGACTGTTAACCATGCCCGTAAGACTTGGGATGTGCTTAGTGGTCCTGAATTCCGTGATATCGTGAAAAATCATTTCGGTGAAAATTCAGAGCAGGCAGGAATGCTTTATATGAATGGGGCAGCGGATGAAAACACAAATACTGACTGGCAGAAGGAAGTGCTTCGTACTGCTGTTTCTCACGACTACAATCTTTCTGTAGGTGGTAAGGCTGGTTTTCTTCCTTATCGTGTAGCCGCTTCTTACACAATGAATAATGGTATCCTCAAAGATTCTCAGATGCAGCGTGTTACTGCTGGTTTCAATCTTACTCCTGAATTCTTTGATGGTAAACTTAAAGTTAGTGCCAATGTGAAAGGTTACTATATCAGAAACCGTTTCACAGACGAAGGTTGTACCGGTAACGCTATTGATGCAGACCCGACGCGTCCGATTTACAGCAACATTCCTACTCAGGAGGGAGCCCTCTTCCCGTATTATTATAATGGTTATAGCTCAAACCTTTCAGGTTTGAACTGGAATGACCAGGGTACAATCAATCCCCTCGCTCAAGCTACAGATAAAGACAACACTGCGGACATTTATCGTTCGAACGGTAACTTGCAGTTGGATTATGCTCTCCATTTCCTCCCCGAACTTCATGTGAACCTCAACCTTGGTTACGATGTGAGCAAGGCAACAAACACAATCCTTCTTGATCAGAACTCTCCGACAGCTTGGAATTCTTATGACAAGAATGGTGCGGGATATTCAACAAAGAGTTACGAACTCCGTCGCAACACCCTTCTCGATTTCTATCTTAATTATAAGAAAGATTTCGATGCAATCTACTCAAGTCTTGATGTGATGGCTGGTTATTCTTATCAGCGTTTTGATGCTCATGGTTGGAGACAGGAGAAATATACTACAGCAGGTTTCCTTCTGCCCAATGATGCCGGTGGACTTTATGTTAATCCGGAATCAGAAAAGAATATAGGTCTCCCATATAACTATTCAGAATTCAATACAAACCCGAACAATGATTGGAATTCAGGAAATCTCGTACTTGTATCGTTCTTCGGTCGTCTGAATTATTCATTCAAGGATACATATCTTTTGACATTCACTCTTCGTGATGACGGTACTTCCCGTTTCTCTAAAGACAACCGTTGGGCTCTCTTCCCCTCAGTTGCTCTTGGATGGAAACTCAATAATATGCCTTTCATGGAGAAGATCGCTCAGGACATGAATGAGTTTAAGCTTCGTCTCGGCTGGGGTCAGACCGGTCAGCAGGCTGTGGGCGGTTACTTCGATTATATGCCTACCTACACAGCTTCCACATTCTATGGCGGTTCTTATTATCCTAATATGTACAATGGTTCCTATGGATCTAACATGAGCACATTCTATCCTGCTGCTTACAATAAGAATCTCAAATGGGAAACAACTACTACTTGGAACGTTGGTCTTGATATGGCATGGTGGAACAATCGTCTGACTGTAGCTCTTGATTGGTATCTTCGCGAATCCAAGGATCTTCTTTCAGCTGTGACATTCCCTCCGGGTGCTATGACTACCAACTCAATCATTCAGAATATCGGTTCACTTCGTAACATCGGTCTTGAGGCTACAATCGGTGCACGTGTGATTGATACTGAAGATTTCACATGGAACACAAGCTACAACGTTGCTTGGAACAAGAACAAGATTACTAAACTTGTACAGGGTGAGCTCGTTCAGCTCGGCGGCATTGGTTCGACAGGTCTTCAGGGCCAGGTGCATGCTGTAGGTTATCCCGCAAGCTCTTTCTGGCTTCTTGAACAGATCTATGATCAGGACGGCAAGCCAATTGAAGGTGCATATGTGGATCAGAACGGTGACGGTGTGATCAACGATGATGACCGTGTCATCAAACACAGTCCGGATCCCAAAGTTACAATGACCTGGACCAATAATTTCTCTTACAAGGGATTTGATCTTTCATTCTCGTTGCGTGCAAACATCGGCAACTACGTTTACAACAATGTGATGGCTAAACGCACATTCTTTAATAACGTTGCTGTCAACAGCCGCTTGATGAATATGGTTGACAATGATGTTTACTTCAACGGCGAGCAGTATCGTTCAGATTACTACCTTCGCAATGCGGGCTTCCTCCGCTGCGACAATATCACCCTTGGCTATACGTGGGCAAACCTGTTCAATAATAATCTCCGTCTTCGCCTCTATGGCGCAGTTCAGAATCCTTTCGTGATCACCAAATATAAAGGAATCGATCCGGAGATCAATGGCGGTATTGACAATTCGACATATCCGCGTCCTGTAAGCTATACAGTAGGTCTTATCGCAACATTCTAAATCATCAAAAGAAAAATTTATGAAATCATATATAAATAAATTTATCGCAAGTTCACTGGTGATTGCCGCAGCCGGCACTTTCACGGCGTGCGTTGGCGATCTTGATCAGGAGCCGAAAGACCCGTCGGTCGTTACTTCCGGTCAGTTTGTCGATAATCCCCAGGAATATATAGCCGGACTGATGGCAAACTGTTATGCCGGCATGACAATTTCGGGTCAAGGTGGTGCTGGCTCTTCCGATATTACCAGCCCGGATGCAGGTATGTCCTGCTATTCTCGTGCAATCTTCATGCTGAATGAATTCCCGACTGATGAGACGGCATGGATCTATTTCTCTGACGCCGGTGTTGAAGAGCTTGTAAAGGCCACATGGGGATCTGACAACCCTGTGCTTAACCTTGCCTATTCCCGTTTTTATACTCATATCGCAGTTTGCAATGATTTCCTTCGTAATATGAAGAATCTCGGAGACTGGGGTATAGACCCATCCCAGTTGACATCTCCTGATGGAAAGCCCATGACAGAGGAGATTGCTCAATTCTGCCTTGAGGCACGTGCACTCCGCGCTTATTCTTATTTTCAGGTAATCGACTTCTTTGGTCGTGCAGCTGTGGCATGGGATGTAGATGACGCAGGTAACACTATTCCTTACGGCACAATCCCTCCGCAGGCTGAAAGTCGTGCAGCCCTTTATAACAAGGTTGTTGCTGATCTTGAAGATGTACTTGCTAACTGGCCTGCTAATCACACTCCCAAGTATGGACGTATCGGCAAGGATGCAGTGCGCGGTCTTCTCGCACGTTTCTATCTCAATGAGAAAGTCTTTACTGATGGTGCTTCAGATGCTGGCTGGAAGAAATGTTGGGATATGTGTCAGCAGATCATCACTGATCATAATATCAATGCTAATCATGGTCTTGCTTCCGACTATCTCGCTCTCTTCGGTGCTACAAATGATATGTTCATGCCTGGTAAGGCATCTGCCGGAAACAATGAAATACTCATGGGTCTTCCTTATGACAATATGGATACCCAGAGTTATGGTGGAACAGACTTCCTCATTATGGGCGTGATTGGTGATTTTGGTGACAAGGAACTGACAAAAGGTTTTTGTAATAAGACATGGTATGGTTTCCAGTCTGCATGGGCTTGTATGCACGCTCGTGAACAATTCTCGCAGCTCTTTGATCTGACGACCGATGGGCGTGCTTATTTGTGGCTAACAGAGGATGCGGGTTATACTATCACTAACAAGACTATTTCCAAATTTACCGATGGTTATCTTCCCATTAAGTTTACGAACGTTAAGGCAACCAATGGAACTTATTATCGTTTCAAAGATCCTGAAAACGGTCTTAACCGTATCTCTCCCGATGCTTCAATGACAGTGGAGGCTAACTATAATTTCTGTGACACAGACCTTCCTTTGATTCGTCTCGCCGATGTATATCTCATGGCAGCTGAAGCTTCTCTTCATGGTGCGGGCTCAACTACTACAGGTCAGCAGTATCTCAACTGGGTTCGTCAGCGTGCTGGTCTCGCTCCTATACAGAATATGACTGCCGACAATGTGCTTGATGAGCGTGCTCGTGAACTTTATTGGGAGAATCTCCGTCGAACAGACCTTATACGTTTTGGGAAATTCACTGGTAACGCTTATAATTGGAACTGGAAGAACGGTACATCTACTGGAACAGCAATCGCTGATTACATGTCTGTTTATCCTATTCCAAGCGCGATCGTAGCTTCTTATGCAGCCGGAACTTATCAGCAGAATCCGGGTTATGTGAAATAATAATCAAACAATTGAAATCAAATGAAAAAGATATCATTATTTACATTGCTCGTCATGGCGCTCGGTCTCGGATTGACAGGCTGCAAGGATGACACTCAGCCTCGTCTTGAGGTGCCAACGGAGTTTGTGCTCAATACTCCGGCGATGGGCGACCAGACATATATCTTCCGTGATGATGAGAACTACAAACCTCTCAATGACATCACTTTCACTGTTTCTCAACCTAATTATGGACTTGGGTGTACACCCGATTATACCGTACAGCTCGCAAAGAGCGAGGCAGATTTCGCTGCTTGGGATGCAGCTGAGAAGACAGGTGACACAGCTGAAGATAACGCCATCCTCGGAACAGATGAACTTCCTTTGGCGTTCACACTTGAGACCATTACCTCGTCAGCTCAGATTACAATTCCAGGAGAAGTGTTCTGCGCTGGTGTAAATGCTCTTTATGGTTTTGACCTTGATAATTACAATCATGAGACTGTACCTGTGGCTGTGCGCGTTCATTCAGCTATAGCGAATGCTCCACAGAGTGAAATCTGGTCGAATGCTATCAAGCTTAACGTATCTTCTTATATTCCCGTTACAGAACCAGGAAAGCTTTATCTTATCGGTCAGCCTACCGGTTGGGATATCAATGCAGATCAGGTATATCTTGAGGAAACCGGTATTGGTACCAAGATTTATTTCGGTAATGTATTTATTCCTGCCGGAGAATTCCAGTTCCGCTTCTATAGCGCTCTTGGTGATTGGGAGAGTAATGCGGTTGGTTCTCAAGATGCCGACAGTCCTAAAGATATAAGCTTCACGGATGGTGTCTATGAAGGTCCCGTATTCATGGGTAAGAAGAAAGGTGATAAACTTGGTAAAGGCTCATGGCAAGATGCTTCTTGGGCTGGCGGTAATCTTGAAATCACTGTCGACCTGAAAGCGATGACTATCAAGATGCAGATGGCTGAGCCTAAAAAAGTTTATCTGATAGGAGCTTTCCCCGGCTGGGATGTCAATAACGACAAAGCGCCTCTTGTAGAAACTCCCGGAGGTTCAAATATCTATAAGGGAACTTATAATATTCCTGCTGGTCAATTCATGCTCCGCATTTACACTGAACTTGGTGACTGGGCAGTAGGTTCCATCGGTGCAGAAGGTTCCGGTAATCCTGAAATCACACTGCCTTACACAGGTAATTGTGTTAAGGATTCTCAGTCTAACTGGACAATCAGCGGCTGGGCTGGTGGTGAAGTTGACTTTACTTACGACATGAATTCCAATACAATCGATATTCAGGCTAAATAAACCGAAAGCAATTGTTCATAAAATCCGCCGGAGATAGTTCCGACGATCTCTGGCGGACTCAAACAACTAAAGAAAATATGAAAAAATACAGTATATTTCTGATGGCGGCTCTTGCTCTCGGCTTTACAGCTTGCGATGATAAGAGTGATCTTGGAATTGCGCAGGTAAACCCGCAGGAACCTGTAGCTTCTGCCGAGGGGGTGACCGTTGCCGCTTCCGATGCCTACAAGGGCACGATTGACCTTGAGAATAATGTAAATAAGAAAATTTCTGTTGCCTCTATTGCAGAGACAGTTGATTTCCCGGAAGGTACTAAATTTGATATGAAACTCGCTGTGGCGAAGGATGAGACTATGGCTGGAGCGCAGACTCTTCCTATCGTCAATGGTCAGATTAATGCCAATGATCTTGAGGATATAATTGTGGAGTATTATAATATCACTCCTGAGGTTGTGACACCTTGGATGGGAATCGAGGTTTATGCTAATGTCGGCGATCAGCAGTCTCGTCTCGGTGGTGATAATTTCTATTATCTAAAGCAGCAGGTTAACGTGCTTCCCGTAGATGCAAAACTTGATATCGAAAATTCCTATTTCCTCGGGGGCACACTCAGCCAGAAAATGGATCACAGTCCTCTTCATGCATATGTAGATAATAACTTTATCGCAATCTTTGAGGTTTCTGCTGATCAGGCGGCTGCCGGTTTCAAATGGAATATCGTGCCGGGCAGCGTAGAGGGAAATGCAACTCCTGCTGAATGTTATGGACCTTCTGGAAGCAATACGCTTGCTTTAGGAGGTGAAGGCACTATTACTGCTCCAGGTCGTTATCGCCTCGTGGCAAATATGCTCGAAAAGACATATACTCTGACTTTTGCATATGAGATTCTCTACACTCCAGGTACCGGTAATGATTGGAGTCAGGTTGCATCAATGCAACTTTACACTGTAGACTATGCTACCTATTTTGGTTTCACAAGAACAGGTGAAGAAGGTGCTGAGAGTGGCAAGTTTAAATTATGCGCTACTGAAAACTGGGATATGAACTGGGGTCTTAATGACGGAGTTCTCACCCAGAATGGAGGAGATATCGAGACTGTTCCTGCCGGATTCTGGTGGGTTAAGGCTAATCTCAATGACTCGAGTCTTGCGCTTCTTCATGTTGAAAAGATCAGTGTCATTGGTCTTAATGGTGACTGGGACACAGATATCTTCTTGACTCCGAGTGCAGATATGCTCACATGGACAGGTGAGATGACTGCAACTGATGCTACTAACTTTAAGTTCCGTATAAACGGCGGTTGGGATGCAAACCTTGGCGGCACAGCCGACAAACTTATCATGGATGGTGCTAACATTGATGTCGCAGCCGGCACATACGCTGTGACCCTTGACCTCAGCAAGGTGCCTTATACCTGTACACTCACCGCGAAATAATCCGCTCCCACATTCCCAACATACTCGTGAGGCGACTGCATAGCAGCCGCCTCACGCTTTTTACGCCCCTCCTCAAGAATCATCTGATGCAGTTCTCGGGATTACCAAGACATGCCTTGATAATCTCCAAATGACTATAAAAGAAAAGCAGGGCTGCTGTCCTGCTTTCCTTATTTATTTATCGCTGTAATGCCTTTTGAGTGATAATACGTTTACAATTACCCTATCATCTTCAATGGCGTAAATCATTCGGTCGCCTTTGTTGATTTCTCGACTCCATAATCCCGACATATTGCCTTTAAGCTGTTCAACGTGTCCGGTGCCGGTTTTAGGGTGTTCTCTTAGTTCTTCAAACAAATTGCTAATCTTCTTTATCGTTTTCTTTTGCCCGGATTTTCGCCATGCTATCAAGTGTTGTGCCGCTTCGTCCGATAAGATTAGTTCGTATGTCATACGCCTAATAATCCTCTTATTTCGTCCATTGAGTAAGCCCGACATCTTCCGGCTTTAATATCTTCCATGCCACGTTTTACTGAGGCTATGTTTTCCGGGTCATTGAACCACGGATCACCGGAGGGTGATGGATTTTCACTTATTTCAATAGCTACGGTGTTTGCCTTTGAAATAAGAATTGTTTCGATAAAGTTCTTTAAGCTCTTACCCTGGGCAACTGCCATAATGGAGAGCTTTTGCAGAGTGTCGACGGGAAGGTCGATGTTTTTGCGTTTGAGATTTAGTGCTGTTGCCATATCTTTTATGATTTATAGTGCAAAGATATAAAATATATATTATATATACAAATTTAAGGATCCGCTCCCTAAATTTTAGCGCCGCTGGGGTCGCATGTCTGGTGCAGATTTCCCAAATTGAGGAGGGAACTATGCGGCTATCGTGACCGACGAGACATGGTGAAAGATGCTTGAGAAAACGTATGCTCTGACATTTGCAGCCACCTCCCGCTTTTTTAAGCCTTCTCCCCTTTTTTCGAAATGGGGCTGAGATAGGGC
>DAWBVG010000356.1:0-2125 GCA_052279865.1 Muribaculaceae bacterium | reverse complement strand
TGGAAAAACACCCTTGCCACATCAAAACACGGCAACACCAAAGGCGACACCGCCATAATAAAGAGGTTGTTGCCCGTCGGAAAAGTTCCCTCCGGAATATTGAAGACCCCGATCGTAAGAAAAACGAGCATAAGTCCAATGGTCAGAGAGCCGGTATCGCCCATGAAAATCTTTTTATGTTTGGTAGCGGCTCCGAACACATTGAAATAAAAAAACGGAATCAACGTTCCCAAGGTGGCTCCCGCAAGCAGCATATACGCATATTGTCCTGATAGAAAGAACACATACGAATACCAGATGAGCGCCACTGCGCTGAGCCCGGACGCCAGACCGTCTATACCGTCTATTAAATTAACGGCATTTACCACATATATTATACAAAACACCGTAAGAATCCACCCAATCCACTCCGGAAGTTCATGTATCCATAAGAATCCATACAGATTCGACACCCATATTCCCGATGCTATTATCAGCACTCCGGCAGCGATCTGGAGCACAAATTTCGCTCTATACCTCACTCCCACAAGATCATCCGCAAGCCCTACAAGATAAATAAGCATCAATGCGCAGATAAGGAAAAAAATCGGGATCATGGCATCGGCAAGCACAGGAATTATCTCTGCGCAATGAAAACGCAAATTAAATCCCACAATAAGGCTGAAGGCAAATGCAAGACCTGGAAGGAATGAAACGCCTCCCAACCTTGGCACAATGCCTCGGTGAATCTTACGTTCGTCTACAGAATCAAATAATTTTTTACTGAATGCAATAACAAGAATTTTGGGAATAATCAATCCGGTCAGGAGCACCGCGATTGCCAAAGTCAAAACATAATTCTGAATCCAATAAGCCATAGTAATATGTCAAATATAGTTTTTGAAGCTTCTGTTTTAATGATTATTTTTTGCAAAATTATATAAAATTTGTTTAATCGCCAAAAGTCATATGTTTCCTGCCCCTGAATTTCATTTTTAGTTTCCTTTATTTTGTCTGTTTAATGTTAAATATTAATTTTGCAACCTAATTCAAAATCTATGAAGTGATTCAAACATTTTCAATAACATTCTTTGTATAAAAATTGTTTTGAGTAATATTCATTCACTTCTTTTAAGTTTATACAGAAATGTCAACAAACACCACAGACAATACACGCAAGGTGACAACCCGCCGCCTCGTTGAAATGAAACAGCGCGGAGAAAAAATCTCCATGCTCACAGCCTACGATTACTCTTCTGCTAAAATCATCGACGCAGCGGGCATCGATGTGATTCTTGTCGGAGACTCTGCCTCCAATGTCATGGCAGGCAATGTTACAACACTCCCCATCACTCTCGACCAAATGATATATCACGCAAAGTCAGTGATGAAAGGCACATCCCGTGCCCTGGTTGTTGTAGACCTTCCTTTCGGCACTTATCAAGGCAACTCCAAGGAAGCACTTGCCTCCGCAATCCGGATCATGAAGGAAAGTCATGCGGAAGCTGTAAAAATGGAAGGAGGGTCGGAAATCCGCGAGTCTATAGAGAGAATCCTTTGTGCCGGCATACCGGTGATGGGGCATCTTGGACTCACACCTCAGAGCATCAATAAATTCGGGACCTATAGCGTCCGGGCACGACAGGAAGAGGAGGCTGCGAAACTCATTGAAGATGCAAAGATGCTCGATGAAATAGGTTGTTTCGGAATTGTTCTTGAAAAAATACCCGCAGAACTTGCCGCACGCGTAGCAAAAGAGGTATCCATCCCCGTGATCGGCATCGGAGCCGGAGGCGGTGTCGATGGTCAAGTGCTTGTAATGCACGATATGCTCGGCATCAACCAGGGCTTCTCCCCACGATTCCTTCGCAGATATGCCGACGTGGCGGGAATAATGACAGATGCGGTGCAACGTTACATCGACGATGTCAAATCAGGCGACTTCCCCTCGCCCGCAGAATCATATTGAAAAAAATATTTTCAAAAAAATTTGGTCGAATAAAAATTTCGTTATAACTTTGCACTCGCTTAAGTCAAGAAGCGTATGCATTCAAGACAAAGCTCAAATCTTTCGGGGTGTAGCTCAGTAGGTTTAGAGTACGCGTCTGGGGGGCGTGAGGTCGCAAGTTCGAATCTTGTCACCCCG
>DAWBVG010000355.1:0-5199 GCA_052279865.1 Muribaculaceae bacterium | reverse complement strand
ATGCCTAACTTTACGGAATATCCCGATTTTGATGTTCCCAAGACATTGGTCAATAAAGACCAGTGGCCACCGGTCATGCTTAGTTCCGCTACTTTCAGGTATCCGGGCACTCACGGGGCAATGTCCGGCACTTACTCTCTTAAACTTTCGACAAGACCTGTTGCCGCTCCTTATACGGAGATTCCGGCGGAAGGTTGTCTGGGACATGCCATTAAGCGGCTTTCGTTCTCTCGTCCGGGCTGCAAATATTTGCAGATAGAATGTTGGTTTACATACACGGCGGAGCAGGATGTGGTGGATGGCGGTGACCGTCCGCAACCGGGTTTGCATGAGAGTTCCATCCGCGATTTTGGTATGGGATTCGATGTACAGGAGGGTGGAAAACGTTACCATGTAGGAATTCGCTATCTCAATGCAGTAGATGGCAAATTAATGCAGAAGTGGCAGTATGAACATTCCAATGAAGACATAACCGACCGCGATTGGGCTTATGGACTTGACGGAGACTGGTGTAAGAGGGGAGTCGATCCCTGGTGGTTCGGCCGCCGTTATCCTAATGGCGACCACGATGGATTTAAGGATTTGAAAGATGGTCATCAGAAACTCATTTACAATGAGACCGACTGTAAACTCAATTGGCAATACATGCGTCTGAAACTTGACACAGAGCTTCGTGAATATGTAGAGTTCCAATGTCAGGACAAAATTTGGGATATGCGTGGCATTGCAGCTGATACCGTTGACGGATATGGACGCATCGACAATCTTATCAATCCTCTTTTCTGGGTGGGTACTGATACCAATCGTCGTGTATTCTTTTATATAGATTCTGTTGTTGTTTCACAAGAATAAAAGGAGGAATGTAATATATGAAAATGTTTAATGATTCCCATCTTGAGGTAAAGAAGTTCTTTAAAGGCACTTTCTTCACTCATCCTTACGAGGCTGGTTGGGCAGATGAGGCTATATTCTTTGTTATGGTTGAGAAAATAGAAGGAGATCCCGTATTTGAAGGTCGTGTACAACTATCGCAAGACGGTATACATTGGGCTGACGACGGTAGTGAGCCTACAATCTTCAAAGGACTTGGCCAACATATTATAAAGGTAAATTCAAATTTTGGTAATTATATTCGTCTTGCCGTCAGCATTGAAGGCGGAGAGATGTTTTTAAATCTTCATATAGCATGCAAAGGTTAATATTTATATTTAGTCTGTTCATCCTTGCGATTGTAGGATGCAGCTCCAATGAGTCTCACTCATTTTTGATTCGTCCGGATGGAGGTGGGGAAGATGCTGCCACTGAAATAGAGGTAGGTAAAACGATTCCTGCCTGGCAGGAGGGTGTGATGGATATTCATTTCATCAATACGACTACCGGTGAAAGCATGTTTGTAATATTCCCGGATGGTACGCAAATGCTTATCGATGCCGCAAGTTCGAGTGTTACGACCAACTCTAATAGTAATACGACCAACACCGGGATCCGTAGTCGTTGGGATCCGACTCTGACTTCTACCCGTGGTTCACAGATTATAACTGATTACATTCGTAAGTGTATGGTATGGACAGGTAACAGTACGATTGATTATGCCGTACTTACCCACTTCCATAATGACCACTTCGGCGGTTATACTTCTTCCTTGCCGAAATCTTCCAACTCCGACACTTATTCGTTAATAGGTTTTGCCGAGATTTTCGACAATTTCAAGATTGGTACGCTTCTCGATCGTGGCTATCCCGATTATAACTATCCGTTTAATATGGCGACAATGGCAGACAATGCTCCAAGTTGTAATAACTATATCAATGCAGTGAAATGGCATGTCGCCAATCAAAAGTTCGATGCTGCGATATTCAAAGCAGGGGCGAATAATCAGATCGTTCAGAAGTATAATCCTGCAAAGTACCCTACTGCAAAGGTGCAAAATGTGGCAGTGAATGGAGAGATCTGGACAGGTTCGGGCACTACCACAAAGAAGACATTCCCTGAACTCTCGGAGATTTCATACGAAAACAGTAAGAACATTACCTCCAGTGACAATTGTCCGCCGGAGAATATAACCAGTTGTGTGATGAAAGTTTCGTATGGCAACTTTGACTTCTTTGCCGGTGGTGACCTTCAGTATAACGGACGTTCGAGTCATGCGTGGAAAGATGCCGAACTGCCCTGTGCAAAAGCAGTAGGTCAGGTGGAATTATTGAAAGCTAACCATCACGGTGTAACCAACACCAATCAGGTGGATGCTCTGAAAGCACTTAATCCACAAACGATTGTTGTCAATTCGTGGGTAGATTGTCATCCTCGTACCGATATACTGAATTCGATGGAGACAACACTCCCTGCGTGTGACATGTTTATCACTAACTTCTGGCAAGGCGATCGCCCCAGCGGAGTAGACGACCGGGTTACGGCGGAAGAGGCTGCGAGAGTAAAGGGATATGATGGACATATTGTAGTTCGTGTGACCGACGGGGGAAACAAATACAGAGTTGTGACAATCACAGATTCTGACGGGGCAATGACTGTTAAGACTATTTCCGGTCCATATACAAGCAGATAATGAATACAAAATATTATGATGTAATAGTAGCAGGTGCAGGTCCTGCCGGGATATGTGCGGCTGTAGCCGCCGCCCGGCAAGGAGCACGTGTTGCTCTTATCGAAAGATATGGAGTCATCGGAGGTAACCTGACCGCCGGGTATGTCGGCCCTATTCTCGGTAGTGTAAGCAAGAACACGATGCGCGATGAGGTTTGTGCTATTCTTGGCGTCGAAGACAATGACTGGATTGGCGAACATGGAAATGCTCACGATTTCGAAGAGGCAAAACTTACATTGGCAGAATTTGTCGCCAGGGAAAAGAACGTCGATGTCTTTTTGCAATGTTGTGTGTCGGATGTTATTCGTGACGGAAAGGTGGTAAAAGGCATTAAGTGTGCAAGTAACGAGGGGACGCTCTGTTTTGAAGCCGCGGTTACGATTGACTGTACCGGTGATGCCATAGTATCTTTTCTTGCCGGTGCAAAAATAGAAAAAGGACGTGCTGACGGACTCATGCAGCCTGTAACCCTTGAATACACCATTGACGGCGTAGATGAATCGAAAGGAATTATCTGTATTGGAGATGTAGACAATGTCCAATTGAATGGCGAGTGTTTTCTTGATTGGTGTAAAAAGAAAGCCGATGAGGGCAAACTTCCCCGGATGCTTGCTGCCGTGCGTTTGCATCCGTCGGTCAGCCCGGGTTGCCGTCAGGTAAATACGACACAAGTCAATAGGGTGGATATAACTTCGGTAAGCTCTATTTTCGCCGCCGATCTTGAACTTAGGCAACAGATACGCCTCCTGACTCAATTCTTGAAAGAAAATTTGCCGGGTTACGAAAACTGTAGAGTGATCGGAAGTGGTACAACAACCGGAGTGCGCGAAAGCCGCAGGGTGATGGGCGACTATGTGATCGATGCCGATGAGATGGCGGAAGGCTGCCGTTTTGCCGATGTGGTGGTACATAAAGCATTGTTCATTGTCGATATACATAATCCTGACGGAGCCGGACAGGCGGAACCAACCATCCAATATTGCAAACCATACGATTTGCCGTATCGTTGTTTTCTCCCGTTGGGCTTGGAAGGGCTTTTGGTGGCGGGACGGTGCATATCGGGTACTCACAGAGCTCACGCTTCCTATCGTGTCATGAGTATTTGCATGGCGATGGGAGAGGCAGTTGGTATTGCCGCTGCCATGAGTGCGTCGCAGCATTGTACTCCGCGGGCTCTCGATGTGGGAGAGTTGCAGAAACGGCTTGAGTCGTTAGGCGTAGAGCTGTTCGATTAACGTAGAACATAATCATACTTTAAATTTATAGAGCATACTTATGAAAAAGATATATTTGTCTGTCGTGTGCTTACTGATCTCTATTCCCCTTATCGCCCAGTTGTATGTAGAGCCGGAGAAAGAGGTAGAGTGCTCTGTCTTCCTGGCAAAGGAAGGACGGGGGCGGGCACAGCAAGGACTTGAAATATGGGATGATTACATATTCTCGTGCGAGGATGGAGGGCACGTGAATATCTATGATTTCAAAAGTGCCGATCCGAAACCTGTGGCAGGCTTTGAGTTGGCGTCCTCCCATCCGGACAACCATGTAAATAATGTATGCTTTGGCGTCGAGACAAAACGCGGAGCATCGTTTCCTCTCTTGTATATCACAAACGGGAAGGTAGGAAGCGAGTTGGAATGGTTGTGTTTTGTGGAGAGCATCACCCGTCGTGGAAAACGTTTTAGCAGCGAAATCGTACAGACAATTGAACTCGATGGCTCGAAGTGGGCGGAGAAAGGGTATGTCCCCATCTTTGGTGCGCCAAGCTGGCTGGTCGATCGGGAACGGGGATTTATATGGATATTCTCGGCGCGTAAACGTACTGTGGCGAAGGTGACAAAGCATGCATGGGAAAACCAGTATGTCGCCACCAAATTCCGCATACCGTCGTTGAGTGAGGGCGCAAAGGTGCGCCTCGACGAAAATGACATTCTCGATCAGGTGGTGTTCCCCTATGAGGTATGGTTCACACAAGCGGGCTGTATGCATGATGGTAAAATCTATTTCTGCTTCGGAGTTGGGAAACAGGATGACAGCCGTCCTTCCTGCATCCGGGTGTACGATACGGATAGGCGGACGATTACTGCCCGATACAATGTGCAGGAACAGGTTATTTACGAACCGGAAGATATTGTGGTTAAAGACGGGGTTATGTATGTCAATACCAATACGAATGCGAAAAAGACGTCTGATCTTCCTTGCATATTCAAACTCTCTCTTCCGAAAGAAAAGCCGGTGGCCGAAAATCCTCTCGACGAGATACGCAGGGATCCGGAACGTGCAGGCGGCGTGTATTATGTGACCGATCTTTCACATCCGGTTACGCCGGCGCCCAAAGGATATACGCCTTTCTATATAAACGGCTATTTTCGTCACGGAGCGCGTCAGATAGACGATGAGGTGACTTATCCTGCCATATACGGCGTATTGGAGAAAGCTCATGCCACAAACAACCTTACCGATTTTGGAAAAGCCCTGTACGAACGTCTTGAACCTGTCTCTTATACACATCTCCGCGCCCACGAGACTCCTGGGCAGGGCGTATGGCGGCGTAAGCGTGGAAACAAAAGGGGGGGGGGGGGGGGGGGGGGGGGGGGGGG
>DAWBVG010000354.1:0-3351 GCA_052279865.1 Muribaculaceae bacterium | reverse complement strand
GCCCATATCTTCTCCAACGCCTGTGCCGGATGACCATTCTTGACCCCTTGCTCCATGAATTTCTTCTTGAGCTTCATCATCTTGTCGATCTGCTTCTTACCCATAGCTTTACGAAGCATGTCCGATTCTCCTCGTGTAAAGCTTGAAAGCAGACGCGACAGAAGCATCACCTGCTCCTGATAGACGGTGATTCCATAGGTCTCCTCCAGGTATTGCGCCATAATCGGGATGTCGTAGGTGATAGGTTCCTCACCATGCTTACGCTTGATGAATGAAGGGATATAGTCCATAGGTCCCGGGCGATAAAGCGCATTCATCGCGATAAGATCCTCGAATTTGGATGGCTGAAGTTCGCGAAGCGATTTCTGCATACCTTCGGATTCAAACTGGAAAGTAGATGTCGTGTTCCCTTTGCAGTATAATTCGAATGTCTCTTTGTCATCGAGTGGAATATGATCGATGTCAAGATCAATTCCACGCGTATGTTTAATATTGGCGAGAGCTTCCTTTATGATAGAGAGCGTTTTAAGACCCAAGAAGTCCATCTTGATCAATCCGGTCTCCTCAATCACGCTACCTTCATACTGGGTAGAGATCACTTTCGTTCCATCTGCATCCGTAGCCATAGATACGGGCACCCAGTCGGTTATGTCATCACGGCAAATGATGACACCGCAGGCATGAATACCGGTTCCGCGGATGTTGCCCTCAAGTTGTTCGGCATATTTCATTGTCTCCCGGATGCCTTCATTGGGATTCTCTTTCTCTGCGGCAAATTCCTTGTTGTATAGAAGACAGTTTTTGAAATTGATTTTCGGAGCTTTTCCGTTTACTTCAGGGAGACGATCGGGCACAAGTCTTGCCAGTCGGTTTGCCTCCGGCAACGGAACCTCAAGCACCTTTGCCACATCCTTGATAGCCATCTTCGTTGCCATGGTCTGGTATGTGATGATGTGGGCAACCTTTTCCTCCCCATACTTCTCAGTGACATATTTCAACACCTCATACCTGCCGTCATCATCGAAGTCGACATCAATATCAGGGAGAGAAATACGGTCAGGGTTAAGGAAACGCTCGAAAAGAAGATCGTATTTTATCGGGTCAATCTGAGTGATTCCGAGACAATAGGCTGCTGCGCTTCCGGCTGCCGATCCACGTCCGGGACCAATGCTGACACCAAGTTTCTTTCTTCCGGTATTTATGAAGTCCTGCACAATGAGGAAGTAACCAGGGAACCCCATGGTCTTCATGATGTAAAGTTCGAATTTCAAACGTTCCTTCACATCATCGGGGAGCGGATCTCCGTATCGTTCCAATGCCCCCTCCATAGTGAGTTTCTCCAGATAGTCAGCTTCAAATTTGATTCGATAGAGCTTGTCATATCCTCCAAGGCGATCTATCTTCTTTTTAGCATCTTCCTCTGAAAGCACCACATTGCCATTTTCATCTTGGGTGAATTCATCAAAAAGCTCTTTCTCCGTGATTCGAGAACGATATTCTTCCTCAGTGCCAAACTCCTTCGGGATATCGAAGAAGGGCATGATAGGAGCATGATTCAAAGTATAAAATTCTACCTTGTCAAGGATTTCCTTGGTATTGTCGATGACCTCCGGGATATCCTTGAAAATCTCACGCATCTCCTCGGTGGTTTTCAACCATTCCTGCTTTGTGTAATGGAGGCGCGGTTCATAGAATGATTTCTGCATTGACACACAAATCAAACGGTCGTGAGCCTCCGCATCGTCCTCGTATGTGAAATGGACGTCATTGGTGGCGATCATCTTGATATTGTGTTTTCTTGCAAACTTTATCAGATGTTCGTTTACTTTCGTCTGCTCGATGAAGACCTCTCGGTTGGCATTCTCCTTGAAAGTCTCATGCCGTTGAAGTTCGAGATAATAGTCTTCACCAAACGTCTGTTTATACCAGAGAATCCTTTCTTCAGCCTTGTCGAGGTCGCCATGCATGATAAATTGAGGCACTTCTCCTCCGAGGCATGCAGAGCAAACAATCAGTCCCTCATGATGGCGAGCAAGATCTTCACGGTCTGTACGTGGTTTATAATAATACCCTTCAGTCCATGCTTTGCTCACAAGTTTTACAAGATTGTGGTAGCCCACACTGTTTTTTGCAAGCACGATGAGGTGATAGCCATTATCAGTCTTATCCTTCTTGTCGGTCATTTTATCACGGGCAACATACATCTCGCACCCGATGATAGGTTTGAATTTCTCTTCATCGGGTTTGTCGGAATTCTTTTTTTCAACATAGTTGAAAAATTCCTTAATTCCGAACATGTTGCCATGATCCGTAAGGGCTATGCCCCGTTGCCCGTCGGCTATAGCCTTGTCAACGAGTTCAGGAATTGTAGCCTTTCCATCGAGAAGGCTATATTGCGAGTGCACATGGAGATGCGTAAATGGGATATTGCTCATGATATGATGACAGCTTCCGAAAGTTCAAAAGCGAATGCAAAGATAACATATCACAACAATTTTTGCAATCCATTCCAACAAATAATTTATCAACACTCCCTGGATCCGGAATATCTTTCACGATAATCAAGCGGAGTCATTCCAACATGTTTTTTAAAATATCTTCCAAGATAAGAAGCACTGTCAAAGCAATATTGATTGGCTATTTCTTTTACCGAGAGGTGAGTCGAGGTAAGTAATGCCTTTATCTCCATTAACAGTTGTCTGTCAATAAGTTCTTTAGGTGACACTTTAAATATTCGATATGTGATTCGCGACAGATAATAGGGTGTGATACACAGTTTGTCAGCATAAAACCGAACATCATGTTTTTTGTGGCAATTCTCACATAGCAACTGACAAAATTTATGAAACAGTCTACGTGACGAGCTTATGGTTTTCATATCTTTTGTAGCTAACAATGGTTTTACTGCCGATTCAAATCCAAGGAAAAAATTTTGCCATTGATTCCGCATCATTACGTTTTTATAACCGACATCGGCATTATTTTCAATCCAATCCATATTATCCAACCAAAGGGATATACTTTCGAGATGCCCGGCAGGAATGGGGCAAACCTGATTCTCATCAAGCCAATCGAAAAATGGTCCGGTTGATATGAAAGTTGCTTCGTCTGTCAAAGCCATAGAGAGTTCGAATTTTCTGACTGAAAAATCAGAACTTATTTTTTCCACAGAGAAAAGTGTATCGGAGAATATTACCGCAAGATAGCCTTTGCGGTAAACCATTCTTTTGAAATTACACTCTACAATGGCATAACCGGATGTGCATAGCATGAGGATACACCCTTTTGTGCGAAATGGTTTACCAAGTTTGTCTCTAAGATCGGTTTCCGCGGACGAAATATATGCAGTAT
>DAWBVG010000353.1:0-9517 GCA_052279865.1 Muribaculaceae bacterium | reverse complement strand
CGGATAAAGAATGTTTTGTTGTTATACCATTCCGGAATATCTCATCCTGCCAGTCTGTATCAATAAGTCCGGATTCTCCATTGATATAGGGCATAATTTCGTCAGGAATAAGATATGTAACATTAGTTGTTCCTGGTTTTGCACCCATATTCGAAAGCCTTTGGGCGTTAGTATCATTTATACTCCCTGCTATACCTTTACTCTCGCATAGATCAAGATAAGCATTATTATGTGCATCATACAACAGACGAGCGAAATCATAAGCACCAAGCATGTTAATTTTCTTAGCACGTTGTTGCCAACCGACAAAACCACTATAATTGACTTTGGGTTTTCCCGACGATCCTTGTTTTGTTGTTATAATTACAACTCCATTCGCACCTCGCGATCCATAAATAGCTGCAGCAGACGCATCTTTGAGAACCTCTATACTCTCAACATCATTCATATCTATGCCTCCAAGAGGATTGATCTGTGTGCCGGTTGCATCGCCTGAAAGATCACTTTGAGGAACACCATCGATCACATAGAG
Organism: Muribaculaceae bacterium; assembly: GCA_052279865.1. GTDB lineage: Bacteria > Bacteroidota > Bacteroidia > Bacteroidales > Muribaculaceae > Lepagella. Next base: position 8,985 of record DAWBVG010000353.1, on the reverse strand, counting down.
AGGATTACTTCCTGCAGTAACAGTTCCTGTCCCGCGCACCTTAATCGAGGTTCCACCTCCCGGCATACCTGTACCTTGAGTGACCTGTACGCCCGGCATGCGCCCCACAAGTGCCTGTTCAAGGCTATTTGCTGGCATATCGGCAAGTTCATCCCCTTTTATAGAAGAGATTGAAGTGGTTACATCGCGCTTTCTTTGTACACCATATCCTACCACAACAACTTCATCAAGATTATTTGCGGATGGAATTAACTGTATTTTAAGAAGTTCTTTGTTTTTTACAGTAATATTCTTGCTATGATATCCCACATATGAGATTATAAGACCATCCCCTTCCTTAATATTATTGAGGCTGAATTCGCCTTCCAGATCAGTGCTTGCTCCGTTGTTTGTTCCTTTTACCAGAACAGTGGCTCCAATCAGAGGCTCATTGTTTTCGTCTGTAATGAGACCTTTTATATTAAAAACCTTTTTTGAACCACTTGCCTCAGATTTTGATGTCTCTTCTTTCTTAGACACTGTGACGACATCATCCGTTTTGCGATTGTATTGCAGACCTGTGGTTTCAGCCAACTTTGCGAGCACAGCCGAAAGTGTAGCATTACTCATGTGGATGGAAACCTCCTTGTATTGATCCACAAGATTACTGTTGAATGAGAAGTTTTGATCGGATTGTTTTTCAATTTCCGCTAAAATCGCGCGCAGCGGTCGCTTGTTGAAGTCGAGGGTGATTTTCTTGTCTTGCGCATTAGCACTTAAAGTGCCGACAATGGCAATAAGAACCATCAGCAATAACTTCTTGCCTGTGTTACAGAATTTTGACATGAGTTAGATTTAGTTATTAAATGTATTGTTTAAGCTTTTCAAGGTCTGGAATCGACCTGATTACATTTAAAAGACTAAATCAAACAAAAAAGGTACGGATAGATTTTTATGTTTTATAACATATTTGCGCCTATTTCTTGAAAGAGAAAGGTGTGTCATATACCTCCTCAAGAATGGAAAGTGCTGTATGAAGGTCATCAAGAGGGATAATGCCGGTATATTCCTCATCAAGCACCTTCTTATTTGTAACAACTTGACAACTATAGTTGCTCTCAATCTGACGGATCACTTCCGACATCTTGGCATTGTGAAATTTCAATCTTCCTGTTTTCCACGCCAGAGAATTTTCATTAGGTTCCATCGACTTCACGGCTATGGTGCCTGTGGCATAGTCAAGAGTTGCCATTTCATTAGAAGAAAGATCTACGCTGTTGCCGCTTTTCTTTGAAGTCATTGTCACCTCCCCTTCCACCAAACAAAGGGTAGCCGAAGGTGCATCTTTATATGCCTGCAGATTGAAAGTTGTGCCATGCACCTTTACCTCCATCTCACGAGCTTTGATCGTGAAGGGTCGTTTCTCTGATTTGGCAATAGTGAAATACCCTTCTCCATCAAAATCGATTGTCCTACAATCCTTTTTAAAGTATGCTGAGGAATAACTTAAATGAGAATTGGCATTAATCTCCACATTTGATCCGTCAGGAAGTTCAACAGAAGTGAGCCTGTTGCCATCTGTTGTTATAGATGTTGCAATGTCTGGAGTATTACGCATCTCATTATAGAAATATATATTCCCGAATATTAGCAAAGGAATCAAAACAGCTGCCGCAACACTCACACTTTTATATATTGAGAACGATTGCCTGTTTTTTCTGAACAATGTATTTTTCAATGAAGCCAGAACAGATGCACCTGCTGCATCATAATCAGTTTTCAAGTCAGGTTGGAAAGACTCCATATCTTCTGCAAGAGCAGATACGAATTCATCGGACGAGATATTTCTCGCCTCGTTGATAAACTCGCGAAGTTCCTCTTCAGAGAGATTGTTGTTTCGATATTTCTCGATTAACTCTTTATTCATGACTGAAAGCTGTTCTCTTAATTGACTTTTAATTCTGGAGATTATAACACAAAGAAAATAGTTTTAACTAAAAATTAACATTAACAACGCCATCGGGATTGCCATACGAGAACGAACATGCCTGAGACCTAAAGAAAGGCTATTTTTCACACTCTGTTCATTAATGCCGAGACGATCCGCGATTTCCTTATTACCAAGCTGCTCAATTTTAGACATTCTCACAACATTTTGCTGATGGTGGGGCAGTTCACTGATGCACCGATCGAGACGTGTCATAAATTCTTCGTACTCCAATCTGGAATTATCTTCACGTCCTAAGCTATTGCAATAATCAAGATAGTCTTCAAAAGCAGGGGCGTTAAGTCTCTGATTGAAACGAGTTATCAAAAGATTTCTGGTTGCAGTGAAAAGAAAAGATTTCAATGAGTTCTCAGCCGTAATGTTTTCTCGATTCAGCCATAACCTAATGAAAACTTCCTGAACAACATCTTCAGCATCATGTTCTGACTTCAGGAACGCTACACTATATTGATACAAGGTTTGAAAATACAGGTTGAAAATACAGGTAAAGGCATACTCGTGACCTCGTTTGAGACCGCGTATTAATTGCATTTCATCCTGTTGATTACCTGTAATTTTCCCCATCACGACTGAAGGGTTTCGTAAAAAGTTTAAATCACTTCATTATTCTATTCGAAACGGATGCGGGATTTGCGGAGCACTTTCCAGGCACCGTTCTCAAACATTGCCGTGCCGGCATTCTCGGTAACGATATTGCTTGCGCCTGCGGTATCCTCAATATCGATTGCATTGCAACCGCCCGACAGATATTCCACAGGATTATTCAACGCGATGTCGGTAACTTCTGGAGTATCGACAACGTGGAATGTTCCTACAAGTCCATCGCGCGTCTCAAGACGATAGATTGTGTGACCGGGATTAAGACGACGGTCTGCACGCACGAACAATCCGCGACCATTGACGCGACCGAGGTACAACACCGACGGCTGAGCGGGAGCAGCAGCCGGACGGGGAGCTTCAACCGCTGAAGATTTTTGAGCCCGCACAGCAGCATCACGTGCAGCAAGAGCTTCCGACAACTCTGCCTTTATAGTCTTTATCTCCATGCGAAGCCGCTTGTTTTCAGCCTGGGCTTCTTCAAATGCAGCCTTATATTCATCAAGAGCCTTTTTCTGTGAGGCATATTGTTTGCGCAGTTCGGCGTTTTCATGGCTGTCTGCGCCATCAGTTGAATTGCGAGCATTCTGCTCGAGGGGCTCTGACTGCTTCTTCATCATATTTGCAGCAAAGACCACAAGCCAGATCACCACTCCGATGAGCACGATAAGCACTACTACATATATCCAGGTACTATTGTCTTCCTTCTTATATTGACGATCCTCAGTATCCTGTGCTATGGCATTCTGATCAGCCAGGATCTCCTCCTGTTTCTCAAGCAGTTTCTCGGCTTCTGAAGCTGATACCGGTGCATTCTCTGCCTGAACATCCGCAGCGGCAACGTCGACAGGCTTAACCTCCTGGGGTTCCTCCACAGGAGTTGTCTCAGCCGGCTTCTCCTCTTTCTTGGCAGAAGGGGCAGCAACTGTCATGGCATTGATACGTTGCTTTACCCGAGTGCGCGCAGCCTTACCCTTCTCGGCAAGATTGGGAGAGGTGAAGAAGGTGACACCCCAGAATTCCACGAGTTTCGCCTTATCCCATGAAGCATAGTCTCCGGGCACTTTCACAGTCTTGAATGCCTTGAGATTCTCTTTCTCTTTTGCTTTCAGTTTTGATTCCAGCTGCGACATAGAAGTGGCATGGAATTCATCAAGATATCCCGAACCGTCATTAGCATATCTAAGATAAGCCTGCGCCGTGATTGCGCGTGCCTCTTCCATCTCTTTCTCTGTGACTGCAAATGCAGGGACAGCAAGAATAGTCAGAATGATTGATGCAAATATTCTCTTTATCATAGTTTCAGTGATTATAGCTTTTTTCTCAGTCGTGCCACAGGTATGCCCTGACGGTCACGATATTTTGCGACTGTGCGTCGCGACACGTCATAGCCACGTGCCGTCATCTCTTCCATGATGCGTTGGTCTGACAATGGATGGCGCTTGTCTTCGCTTTCCACCATCGCAGCAATTTCCGCCTCTATCTTGCGGTTTGTCGCAGCATTACCATCTTCAGCCGTCTCCCCTATCGAATCGCTGAAGAAGAATCTCAGAGGAAAGATTCCCCAGGGAGTAGCCACAAACTTGTTGGTAGTGGCGCGAGAAATAACGGAAAGGTCAAGACCCGTCAGTTCCGCAACGTTCTTTATCATCATGGGGCGGAGCTTATACACATCTTCCGTGAGGAAATACTCTTTCTGGATCTTTACGATTGCCGACATCACCGACATCATAGTCTGCTGACGCTGTGTAAGCACACGGATAAAATCGCGGGCATCGTTATAGCGACTCACGATAAACTCCGAGCCTTTCTTTGGTCTCCCCTTCGCCGTGCGTTCAAGATTCGCCATTGCCTGATCAAAACTCTGTTCGATCTGCAATTCAGGAATTTTATTATTGAGCGTTATGGTTATCTCTCCATCTTCGTTGTTGACAATGAAGTCAGGGATAATTATGTTTGCCTCGTCTGAAGGATCAGAACCGAGAGCATTCCCTGGTTTGGGATTTAGAGAAAGGATTAAAGACAAGGCGGCGTCAACACGCTTTTCAGAAATATGAAGCTGCGAGATGATGCGATGCTTGTGTTTCATCGTGAAAGCTTCGTATGTCTCACGCATGATGCGAAGCGCGTCATCACGGTCTTGAGCCGGAGGTATGGCGAGCAATTGCAGTTCCAGACAGTCGCGAAGGTCAAACGCCCCGATACCGGAAGGTTCCAGACTGCGCACGGCATCGAGAGCCTCATGCGCCTCCGTGTCGTTGACATCTATTCCCGGACCGAACGCCATGTCATTCACAAGATTCGAAAGCGAACGGTTAAGATATCCGTTGGAATCAAGATTGCCAATGATATATCTTGCAGCGAGCTCCACTTTTGGAGAGAGACGACGTTCCGACAACTGGGCATAAAGATGGTCATACAAAGATTCTGATTCATCCGCAGGCACGAATGCCGGACGATCATCATCGTTGCTCCGTGCAAAGAAAAGAGGATAACGGTTGGTATCATCTTCGTGAGTCTCCTCTTTAACTCCAAGAGCCGGATTATCCTCCAGTTCACGCTCCACCGCTTCATCGAGTTCAGGCGCGTTGAGCTCCAGCAACTTCACGAAGCGAAGCTGCTGCTGAGAAAGGCGCATGCCGATGCGCTGCTCCATTTTCAGACTCTGTGCCATAACAAACTCATTATAATAAAAAAGGAACCGCAATTGGCACGGTTCCGATTCATTGTACAGAAAGTGGGACTCGAACCCACACAGCCGGTAAAGGCCAAAGGATTTTAAGTCCTTCGTGTCTACCATTCCACCATTTCTGCATCCTCGTTCCGGTCTCGTCCGGAGTTCAAATGCAAAATTAATCTCTTTTCACGAAATATCCAAATCCATTCCATCATTTTCAAAAAACATTTTATTTATAATAAGGTTAAAGGTTACAGGAAACAGGGCAAAGATGTATTTCCACAGAGATTAACCATACCAAAATAAAACTACATCCGATCTTTAATCGGGGAAGTTAATAAGGTCAAAATACATTGACCTTGTGGGCAAATCCTTATCCTTCTCAGAAAGGAACATAAAGCCACATTTCTCATAAAAAGGCACAGCACCTGCATAGGCATCAACCGTGATAAAACGGCAAGCACTTCTGCGCATTGTTGCAAATACATGTTTCACCTGCAGGAGAATTGCTCTCCCGATCTGCTTGCCAGCATAATCTTTTGAAATAGCAAGACGACCAATTTTCACTGCCGGATACTCCTTTCGCCGTTTTGAATTGGCAACACGACGGTTAAGCCGATTCCATAATTTTTTCTCATCGGGATCAAAAACGATCTTGTCATTTAGCAGGCTATAATACGCAACTGTTTTATTCTCTTCATTATCTTCGAGCAAATAAGTCAATGCCATCATCGACTGGTAATAATTGACAGCATCGGAAAACAAAAAGTCATTCAAATCTGCGTCGCCGCAATCGAATGACTTTATCTTGGTATCAGCATCTATCTGCCGGAAAGTAAATTTGCTAAAATCCATAATTACATTGAGAATGTACTTATGGCTTTGAACGCTTCATACGCTTTTCTTGCCGCTTCCTTCTCAGCATTGCTGACAGGTGCGGGATTCGCCAGTCTACGAGCGAAATTCTCAGCGTCCCTACCCTTTAGTACGGGCGTTTCTTTAATAGGTCGTGCCATGTTTGTACTTCTTTATTGTTTATTGGATTACAAATATACAACAAATTTCTGACATATGAGGTTGAAAAACCAAATTTCTCACGAATGTTACATATAATTAATTATTCACACAGTTGGGAGGAGAATTCTCTAAATGAGATTTTCATCAAGTGATAAAATTCTCGTGTTTTACATTCCAAGATATACAATTCAATGCACCGCCTTCCTCTACTATCTGAGGACAAGACACAGGGATAATTTCACATTCCTTAAAAATCTTCTGGAATTGTTCTAACGCGTGCTCATCTTCTTTGATATGCGAGTGATACCACCTTTGATTACTTTTTACCATTGCACCCTTAGAAAGAGGTGTGGTACATTTCAAACCTGTGTACTCTTCCCACGTTAGCTGCGGAATGAAGATCTTATTGCAAACACGCAAGAAATTGATGTAACACCAATTATGCTTGCAGGGCTTCTTAACATTGTAGTCAAGTACTTCTACGTCGAAGTGTTGAGATAAGATTTTCATAAATTTGTTGGCATAGTCCTTACTATACTGATGATAGTTTGTCATCAGTACACGCCCATTATCGATATACCGGACTATGCCATCCGCGTGTCCGTACTTTTCCTCCTTATCCCACGGTAAGAAAATAATCTCGTTGTCGAAGTAGGTTTCAAGGCGTTTTATAAGAATATCTTTACGCAGGTGCATGTTCTCTTTGAACACCTTATCAACCATGATTATCCCTTTGTTGGTCTTTATTACGTTACCACCGTCAAGAATAATTCCGCTTGGGGTAATGTCAATATCCAATCTATCCATCACCCTTGCAGGATTAGTCTGAAACGCAGCTCCCCCTGGATAATCAAGATAATCCGGAGCATATTCATATCCAATATATTTATTCTCGTATATTTGGATCGGCATATAATCTCGACACCATATATCACATGTACTCTGCAGCAACCTCACTTCGATTCCACTATCCATGATACGTTTTATTACATTTTGACCTCCAGGTTGTTCAAGCAACAACCAAGAAAAATAACATGTATTTGTGTGAACATCTAATATTTGTTTTACCATAGCCAGCTGAAGTTTATTCTGTATTATAAATAAAAAAGGTATTGCAACATCTGGATTTTTCGACGTGATGAATTAACAGTAAATATCGCTGATGTGTCCCTTTCGGTTTTTTTGCAACCAAGGGATTTAACTCGCCGCTTTCATCTCTTGTTAAGAAGACTACAACATCGGCATCTTTCGCTAAGTCGTAAATATCATTGATGCAACGGAGTTTGGGAATCTTATCGGTTGCTGTTATGGGCACAAGCGATATGACCGGAATATTGAGTGTTCTACAAAGTCCACACAAACTACGAGAGATACAAGCGTATATATCATCATTTGAATATAATTTTAGACCCGTGCAGTTGAGCGATGGCAGATTATCAATAATCAAAGCTTTAACCCTATCTTCCCTAATTAAACAGCGTGCTTTCTTTAGTAATTCAGATATAGAACCACAATGAGTCAATATTAACGTTTTTTTAGGATCAACAATCGAATAAGTGATATCTTTATTCGGTGCAAATATTGCAATTTTGCTCCCATCCCTATTCATCGCAGATGCGTTATTGCCAATAAATTCATTAGCATCTTCCGGATTTGTGTATCCAACGATAACGTATTCGCCCTTCTGCCAGCCAGACAAAAGGCAGTTTAACGAATAATACCCGGTACGAAGTCCGGATATTTTATACGGCATCATATACATTGGCAGATCAAACGTGTAAGGTAAAGTTTCATCTTCTTCCATATAAATATCATCTTCGTTCATATGATTTGTTTTGAAGTTCGGCACAAAATTACACAGCGCATGCACCACAATACGGTACATTGCCAAAATTTCCGTAACTTTGCACTCACAGACTAAATGATATGAGACACAAAGACCTGTTCAAAACCTATATTTGGCTTATAGAAACCATTCATCGTTTCGGAGCATTAACGCTCTCGGAACTTGGTGACTTATGGATAAACTCTTCTATTTCTGGAGGTGCTCCCATGTCGAGAACATCCTTTAATCGGCATCGAGAAGAAATCGAAGATATATTTGGAATAAGGATTGTTTGTTCTCGGAGCAATGGTAATAAATACAGTATTGAAAACGCTGATGAAATTGACAAAATATCCGTTGAAAATTGGATGGCAAACACTATATCTATCAACAATATTATTGCCGAGAATAAATTGGTCAGCGACCGCATACTCCTTGAATCAATTCCATCGGAAGGAGGAAACCTCCAGACTGCAATTGTAGCAATGCGCAAAAGTCATACCCTGGAATTTGATTATAAGAAATATTATTCAGCAGATGCCAAGCATTACAAGATAGAACCGTATTGTGTAAAACTTTATCATAGACGCTGGTATTTATTGGGTCGGTATTCTGACACCCAAGATTACCGCTTATTTGCTTTTGACCGAATGTCAAATATAAATATCATGTCTTCAAAATTCAGAATAGCTGCATCTTTTGATGCAGCTGGATACTTTAACGAGTGTTTTGGAGTTGCACTAAATACATCAATTCCGGTTCAAAATATAATTGTTCGAGCATTTATTAACGAACGATACTATCTGCGAGACTTGCCATTGCACCCATCTCAACGGCTTGTTGGAAAAGGAGATGATTATTTTGATTACGAGATCACTATGC
>DAWBVG010000352.1:0-1806 GCA_052279865.1 Muribaculaceae bacterium | reverse complement strand
GATGTGTATAAGAGACAGGATCATGCCTGTGGATCGTAGCGAGGAGAATCCGCTATGGACGGATCCTGTGCCATATTATGATGATTTTTACGCTATCTGGGATACTTACCGGACATCAACTCCCCTGATAACGCTTATTGATTCCAACCGTCAGCGGGATATTGTTAATTCTCTTATAAACATCTGCAAGCGCGATGGCTATATGCCTGATGCCCGAAGTGGAAATGCCAATGGCAGGACGCAAGGTGGCTCAAATGCGGAGATCGTGATTGCCGATGCTTTTGTAAAAGGGGTGAAAGGAGTAGATTATGAAGAGGGACTCAAGGCTATGCTTAAAGATGCAACTGTTGATCCCGGGGGTAACCACGAGGCTGAAGGTAGAGGCGGATTGCGGGAATATCTGGAATTGGGATATATCCCCCACGGAATCCCTCGTGCCGGCAATCGCACGGTTGAATATTCTTACTGCGATTATGCAATATACCTTGTGGCGAAGGGTCTTGGATATGATGAATTAGCGGAGAAGTATCTCCAGCAATCGGGGAATTGGAAGAATCTTTGGAGGGATGATTATGAGCATGATTCGACAAAAGGCTTCATAATGCCTCGCGACAATAAAGGAAGATGGCTTGATGAATTGCCATACGGGCATTCGAAATATCGCAAACCGACATATCGCTACACTCCTGTAATGTTTGAAGGTCCCTGGTATACCCCCTGGTGGGATATGTTCTTTTATGAGGCGTCTTCGTGGGAGTATTCTTTAAGTATTCCACATGATATTGCCGGATTGATTGCAAAATGCGGTGGAGATGAAGCGTTTGAGAAACGGCTTGACAAATTTTTTGACAAGAATTATTTCAACGTAAACAATGAGCCCTCTTTTCTGTCGCCCTGTCTTTATCACTGGATTGGGCGTCCGGACAGAAGTAGCGACCGGGTTCTTGAAATCATAGGCAAGAATTATTCCGATCAACCTAACGGTTTGCCTGGAAATGATGATTCCGGAGCGATGTCTTCTTGGCTGGCATTCCATATGATGGGATTCTATCCGAATGCGGGGCAGGATTATTATCTCATACATACCCCCATACTCAAGACAGCCACTATCAATCTGGAGAACGGAAAGACTTTCACCATATCCGCAGAAAAGCTCTCTGATAAAAATCGATACATCCAATCGGCAACTCTCAATGGAAGGGATTATCCATATTCGGCAATACGCCATGCGGACATAATGTCGGGAGGTGAATTAAAATTGAAAATGGGCGATAAACCTAAGAATTGGGGTGTAAAAATGTATTAAAGATGAAAAGATCATTTCTGTTTTTTATAATGCTTCTTTCGGTGTTGCCGGTTTGTTTTGCAGTTGAGCAGACGGATACGCTTAAGTTTGTTTATAAGCTTCACGGTCAGACACGTCGATTTCAATATGTATTCGTTCCGGAATGGGATGGAGGCGTTACTCTACACTGGGGAATAGAAAGGAATCTCAAATGGTGGTCGGGGACTTACCGGATGACTCCACAAGCCGTAGAGACGGGAAATTCATTGAGCTTTATAATGCCTGAGGATGGAAATCATATAAAATTATCCAACGACGAGACATTTGCCATGATCTCACGTAAGGCTTATAACTCATTGAAAGATACCGGTAAATTTGTATATGATGGAGTGGAATACAAGCTTCTTGTCTGGGACTCAAGTTTTAATCTTGGGAACTTGATTCATGCTATAGTTGCCGAATGCGGAGAGGTCTGTTTTCTTTACATCAATCTATATCCCATCATCTTGGAGATGTGCATT
>DAWBVG010000351.1:0-7668 GCA_052279865.1 Muribaculaceae bacterium | reverse complement strand
ACTCAATACCAATAATACTAACGTCTTTCTCATTTTTTCAATTAACCTAACCAAACTTTGAAACAACCTTCTTTTACTTAAAATTCTTCAGAATTATCTCTTTCTGTCCCTATCCTGATTATCCCCTTTCGGAATATTACTTTCCCGATTATCCCTTTCCAAATTATCAATTTCCATAATTATCCCTTCCATAATTATCCCTTGCCCGCAAATGAGGTTCCGTTTAGCGAGCAATGCTCGCGTCTCCTCATCCTATCCATCCTATAATACGAAGCATCTTCCGTCATCACTCAATCCGCAGGATAAAATCTTATCGCAACCCCACCCTTTGCCGGAATATCGAATTTAAGTTTATCTGAAGACTTGACTTTTTTCTGCGTCACCATTACCCCTGTGCGGCTCTTTTTCTTACCATCTTTTTCATCACTATATATTTCAGCCACATATCTTTTTCCAGGTGTCAGGAAACGAGACAGATCGAATGTGGCGCTCCCGCCTTCGTTATTTGCCAAAGCTGCCCCCCACCATATATCACCTTTTCTTCGGGCAATGGTTATCCCTTTGCCTGGATAGCCGTCGAGAACTTTCGTATCATCGAAAACTGTAGCGAGATCTTCAAACCATTTGATCTCCTTCTCGCCTTGATAAAGGGAAGGATTGTCATACCAGAAAATTGTCTGAAGCGGACTATAAAAAACCAGCGATGCAGCCAACTGATGCGCGTGAGTGTTGCGCAGTCGTTTGTCATAATAACAGATGGTATAGTCTGCCGCACCGTTGAGCATACGGGTGAAAGGAAGCGTAGTGTTATGAGTGGCATCAGGAAACTCCTCATTTCCGCAAATACCTTCTTGCGTGAGCAGGTTGGGATACGTACGCGAATATCCGGAGGGTCGATACTCATCATGAATATTCATCATCAAACCGTTTTTCGCTGCCTTTGCCACCATCTCATGGAGCCACGTGCTCCAGCGATGTGAAGCATATTGCACAAATCCAGATTTAACACCTGCAACGCCCCACTGCTTCAATATGGGAAAAAGCTCATCCATCTGCTTCATCAGGGCGTGCTGATTGACATAGAGCCATACACCAACACCCTTCTCTTTTCCATAATCGATAACTTTCTGCATATCAACATGAGGCACAACCTTGGTGGCATCTCCATCATGACTTGTGCAAGGCATGTACCATTGCCAATCATAGAGCATATAGTCAATATTATGTTCGGCACAGAAATCAATAGTGGCAAGTCCGGCATCCGTTGCAATCTTCGAACGCATGATCTTTCCCGGTTTCACCCAAGAGAAATCCCCCTTGGAGGCAGGATTAAGATTCAAAACAATGTCATTATTCTGCAACAGTTCCGCCGGAGAATCGGCTGTCATGATTATCTTCCACGGAGTTGCGGCATATGTCACCACATCAACAGGAGAATACATCACAGAGGTGAGAGTGGAGGGTTTGTCGTTGCGCGCTATATATTTTGTCAGACACCAGTCATCAACATCAGCATCCAAGAGAGCCACCCACTGACCCGAAGGGAGTTCGAGGGTCAACGCACGTTCCACCGGACGATTAATGCTGTCGACCGAACCGACATCAAATCTCGCTTGTGCCCACTGCTCGCTCCAGGCTTTCGAACCTTCAGGGAAAGAATAATCTGTGAGATCTTCAGTCACCTTATGGAATATGGCATCAGGATGTTCGGGAAAGAAATAGCGGAACGCTATCCCCTCGTCATAGGCACGCACCTGGACATCCAGACGATATTTGCTTTTATCCTTGCGACTCATATGCAATGTGGCGCCATTGAAATGGTCGCGCACTGTGGAGCGCTCCCCGTATAACGGATGCCACACGGAATCAACCGGCGCAGCATAAGTCACAGAGTCAACTACAAGCATGTCCATCCAGCAGTCAGGTTGCGCAAGGTCTCGCTTTCCAAGAGCCATTTCCCAAACCCTGTTGTCAAGCTGAAGTCCAGCTCTGGAGGGAAGAATCACATCCTTGCCGTCGACCCGAACCGAATACAAAAGTTCCTTCCCGTTTTTGGAAAAATTCACCTCGTTTCTTTCGTTGGGCGATTTAAGAGTCAGTGTCCCGACAGAAGCATTAGCCATCAGCATCGAAGAGATGCATACAGAAGCAAATACACTATATTTCATAACCTATATTTTCAATCTTAAAAAACAATTTAACTCACAGATCCCAATAAACCACGTAGCGACAATGATGAGCGTCATACAGCGGCTGCAATTCCACACCATTCGATGCGCGGAATCTGAGTCCCTTTCCGTCAACTCGCTTCACAGTTGCCGAAGGATTCCGTGGATTCACCTCAAGTGTGGTCACAATATTTTCCGGCACTTTATAATCATACGTATAGTAATCATTGCGGACAGTCGGATCAGAGAATGGTGCAGGCGCTGTCATACCTTCCGTGCCTAAATTTCCGGCAAGCACAACAGGTCCGTAAAGCAATGCTGCCTTCTTCGGGTTATCCGGCGTTGCCTCAACATGTAACGACATTGGATATGTCACCTCAACAATATCCCCTTTCTTCCATTTTCTTTCGAGGGATATATATGACGACGGTTTGCCCTTGACAGCTACTTTCTTTCCGTTTACCCTAACTATCGGCTTGCCACTCCATTCCGGATATCTCAACGACAGTTTCATTGCCGAAGCCGGGGCTTCATCAATAGTGAATCTGGTGACTTCCGATTCGGGGAAAGATGTATGCTGAGTCATCACCAAACCCTTCTCCATCCATGTGAGTCGAGAAGGGATGAAAAGATTCACAAACAATTCATCGTCGTTGTGATAATATATTCCCTCGGCATATTTAGCATGACTTTCGAAGCCGCTGCCTACGCAACACCAGAAAGAGTTTTCGGGCGTGCTGTAAACTTTGTACGCACCACTTTTCAACGGGAGGAAATAACACACCATACCCGATTCAGGATCCTGCTGGGCAAGAATATGATTGAACAAAGCCCTTTCATAATAATCAGCGATCTGCGGAGAAGCATCCCAACAGAATAGATGGCGACCGAGCTTAAGCATGTTGTATGTGCAGCAGGTTTCACCTGTATATCCATTGATAAATTTCGACATCTTCGCCGGATCGAAATAATGCTCCTTCTGACTGATGGAACCGGTGACGAACGCATGTTTCCTGGTCATCTCATCCCAAAACAGACGAGCCACAGCAGCTCCTTCCACATCTGCTGTCAACTCATAGTTCCGCGCCTCTCCTATTACCTTTGGTATGAATGTATTCGTGTGTTTCGTGCCGAAATCACGATTCCCATGCTTCAATGGATCGATCACATCGTTATGATAGAAATATCCGGCAAGTTCTTTGAAATGAGGATTCCCGGTAATTGAATAAAGATTATACATCGCCTCGTTCACACCACCGAATTCATTCCTCAACATAAGACGTCTTGTTTCCTCGCTTTGTCCTATAAGCTTGCTATAAGCCCATTCTCCCATCTTCTCAGCCACATCCAGTGCCTGACGATTATCCGCGTAAAGATACTGGTCAATAAGACCGGAGAAAATCTTATGAAGCGTATACCACGGCGCCCAGACGCTTTTACCCTTAAGATTGCGGTTGATCAACTCTTCCGGGAAAGCACTCAGATATCCTTTGGGACCCAGGGCAGTCTGCACCTCCGCCAAGGCAGCAACAATGCTGTCACCTTTGAGTTTGAAAATATCGTTTCCGGTAGCGGCATACATCAGTCAATAAGCTGACATAAGATGCCCTGTGGTATGCCCGCGCAGATCGCAGTCGAGCGACTCCCAGCCGCCGAATTTCTTCAGGCTCTCATAACCTCCTTCCACTCCGGCATAAACACCGGAATTATTGCGGAAGCTATGCACAAGACGGTTGACTGGTATCGAAACCATCCATGCCGAATCACGTCTTAGATTGTCGTATACCCTCCCCGGCAGAAGACGCACGTCTTTAAGGTCAAAACTTTTAACCTTTACAGGCACTTTATTTTCTATAACAAACTTGCCGGTATGCTGACCCGGGTATACGGATTGGGCTGTGACACCTGCTGCCGACATCATCAACAATGCCGACACAATGATATGGAATCCGACTTTCATTTCTTACTTATTCGTGAAATTTGACTTTGATGAAATTGCCCTCCCTGTTGATTTTCTCAACTTTCCCATTCACTGTCAAAGTTGAAGGGGAATCCTTATATTTCATGTTTATACGTGGCTGACCGGCAACATTCATATCGAGCTTTCCACCATCCTTTCTGGCTATCATATTCAGTTTTGAGAGCGAAGAGAAATAGACATCCTTCCCTCTCTTCAAAGAGCTTCCGTGACCGATAAACACCTCTTCCGGATTTTTGGCATCACCTCCTTCCGGATAACTGACAGCCAACATGTATGCATCCGTGTCCCATCCATCGGCGTTTATCCATGAGTTAAGATGCATCAGGCGACCGTCGGCAAGCTGGTTGATGTAAATATCAGTCACCTTCCCATTATATTTCATTCTCATTCCGATCCAGTCTTTACCCTCTCTCCTTTCAATCGCCGGAAGATCCTTTTGATCCGGAGTATCCTTAAGGATAACAGCCATCACTCCTTTCACTCGATCCGTATTCTCGGGAAGATGGAACGAATAATACTCCTCCTCACCAGAGAGATCCTCTTTCGGTCCTTTCTTCACCTCCCAATACAAATCTTCGGGATAGTCATGCACAAAATTGCTATATGCAAGCTGACGCGGATATAACGGACGGACAGCCACAGATGATTTTCCATTGGTGACATTCAGATCGAAACCTCGTTTGTTGGCTTCTCCTCCCGGATGCCAAAGCCACTCGAAATGCCCCGGCTCATGAGAATGTATGTCATCAATAATGAAGATCACATTGTCTATCCAAAGAAAGTGACGAAAATTGCGGTCGAAGGCATGACTCATCGGACCTGTGCCATCAGCAAGAACATACTTTATGTTACCGCCATCCACCAGTCCAGAAACGCTACCCGGCAACATAGTGCCGTGATATTGCTGATAAGTCTTCTGCCCTTCTCCGTTGAAGAGGACAACATTGTGAGCGGGACTTTGGAAGAAATAGTTGCGATATTCCGGCTTGCCGTAGCTGCAATTTCCCGCATCCTTGATGATATCCACACCTTTATGGAAAATGATGAATGAGTTTGCATCAGCATGAGAATGATTCCAGGTCATACCCGATTTCACTGCAAGCATTGTCGCATCCTTATCCCAGGAATCGCGCATTGTAGCCCAACCGAAATCCTTCCAAAGATGGGATGTAGGCAAACCCGGATTTGACGGAGCTTTCTTAAGGTCGGGGGTATAAAGAAATCCCATCGGGAAGATTCGTGGGAATCCTTCGCGATGCTGTCCCGGCTCTATCTGTGTGGCATACCAGAGAGTTTCCGGATTCTCTTTACCCATTGCATAGGCAAGAAACATACTGCTTTCACCGGTCACGTTCTTATGGCTGTCGCCAAAGTTGATGCTGTGAAGCTGACCTGTGCGAGGATAAGCCACATGGCAGAAAAACGATGCCAGTTTATCCATCTGGGGAATATCCTCCAGTTTTGCACCCGGATGCGAATTGAGCCACGCAAGTCGGAAAAGCAAAGCTTCAGTCGCGCCAAAACTTGCATAGTTTATGCTCTCATACATACCGCCGTCGCGATCGAATGTTTTAGGTTTGTGCTGGATCACATCACCGGCGAAGTCAAACCATTCAGGCAACACCTCAATAAGAGCCTCGGCTCCTTCACGCGCTTTTTCAGACTCATTGCTAATGGCGAGGGCAAGAATGCCACCCATCCCGGCGCAGGAAGTCCACCAGTTGTGCCCCATTGAGTTAAGGCTATGAATGCGCGTAGGCTCCAAAAGCCAGTCACCGAGCAGAGGCTCCACGCAAAGACGATAAAGACCATCCGCTATCTGCTTACGTTCAGCCGGAGTGAGAAGATCATAAATTGCATCACAAGCCATTGCGAGCTGAAAGGAACGATGAGCCATCTGTAGTTCGCTGCGCCATGCCGGCTTACGGGCAAGCATCTCCTTGTCGCCCCAGCTCTTCACTTTCGAAGTCTGTAACAAAACCTCTCGCAATGGCCCCGCATATTTACGGTCGCCAGTCATAAGGTAAGCCAATGCCGGATACTCCAGTTTCATGATATTCGGTTTGCCACTCACCTCTTTATCAGCAACGTCTTGAATATGTTCCCACGCTTTCTGCATTGCGGTGTCGTTCTTAACAGCTTTCTTTGCTGTCGCCACCCTATCGGGGGTAAACAACAAAGACGGATGCTTGATGACAGCGGCTCCTTCAAGTGAAAAAACAGCTACAATGGCAGAAACAGCCAAAAGCTTCGATAGTCTCAATCTTCTCATTTTGATTATATTGTCTATTTAAATATCACGTTGTCCACATGCTCTCCAATGAAGATACGCGCCATATCACCGGTTTTATACCACTTCGGTTTGCCGGGCATATCGTCAGAAATATGTTTGCCATTGATCACCAGGTTATCAAAGGTAATATTAGCCACCTTGCGCTCTTCATTATATCCGGCAATAATGGAAAGTTCCGAATTGTTACCGTTATACGTCACATCCTTGAAAAGCACATTTTCCACCGAACGACCCGGAGCGGCACAATATTTTTTATTGAAAAATATACGGATATTGACAAGCTGACCCTGTCGGAAATCTTCTACCCTTATATTATCGAAAACTATATCGCGCACAATATTATTGTCTCCGCAACTTATGCCGAAACAACCTTGATAATCAAGTTGCTTCTCCTTCTGATCAAGAATATCGATATTACGATAAGTAACATTGCAGATTGTATCTGAAGGAGCATCGACTCCAATCTCCGTGGCGCTTCCATGCAATCCAATCATGATCGGATGCGCCACATCCGCCCAAAGTGTGGAATTTTCCATGAGAATGTTACTGCATCCTCCCACAAATCCTTTGCGCGTGGCATAGATAGTGGAGCAATCGTCACTGTTACGACAGAACACGTTGTTATAGCTTACATTATCGCTGGCAAAAACATTCATGCCATCGCCCCAGCCATAATAACTTATGGATTTGACATTGTTTATTCTCACGGAATCGCTACCACCAACGGGAATCTGCGTAACAATCACGCCATCAGCCTCAATATTTTTGGAACGTCTGATAGCGATCCCCTCACCGCGTCCTTCCGGATGAATTTCGCCTCTACCAAAGAATTTCACATCTCTCACACCCTCGGCAATAAAGCGTCCGTAAACACGCGCTCCTCCATCAACAAAGATTGTAGTTCCTGATGGAATACGCAGTGTATCACCCGGCAATTTATGCACCCCGGGACCGAAATACATCAAATTCTTATGTTTCTTTAGATTTTTCAGCACTTTTGCCGACGGACGGTTCTTATCGATCGGATTTGCGAAAAGGTGAAGATTATGAAATATGTCGCCATTCACTTCCACTGATAAGTTACGTGGCTGAGAGAGCGAAAACAGAAGTGTATCACCCTTGACATCAGGCGTGATATCATACGACAAGGGACGGATGCGGGCGGCATCAACGGGTTTTCTGCTGATTACCCTAACATCTACAGGTTGCCCCTCGAAATCAAAATA
>DAWBVG010000350.1:0-3742 GCA_052279865.1 Muribaculaceae bacterium | reverse complement strand
GGTAGCCGCCGGCTACAACTTCCCCTTCGCCAGCCTCTCCCTCTACGGCAACTACCTCTCCTATCCCGCCCACAACTGGAACATCGGCATCAATTTCGGCCTCCTCTTCCACGCCCCGAAACTCCTCCGCTAAAAACGGTTGAGAGGTTTCAGCGGTTTTCATACAGTATACATGACATTTCATACAATGGAGGGCAAATCATTTTGCCTTCCATTTATTTTTGATGAAATTTGGCGTAAATAATTTTTGATAGCATTAGATTATGAAACGTCGAATTCCATTTATCATCTTTCTTTCGATTCTTCTCGCTACCGGATGTAAATCTGAGGATAGAGCAAACGAAACCACACAACCACTAACTAATCCTCATGAGGAGGCGAATGCCATTTATTACTGGAAAACTGTTTTGGATGTCGATTCCGCAGACATGGAGTTTATGCGGGCGCATAAAATTAAAAGGGCTTATATCAGATTTTTTGATGTGGTTAAGGATGAGTCTCCTGTGGCAAAAGATATCGTTATACCTAACGCTACGTTAAAGGTGAAAAATCCATTGCCTGTTGATGAAATCATACCAACTGTTTATATCACACTCAATGCGATCCGCAACATGGAAGATGTTGATAAATGGGCTGACCTTATATTGGAAAGAGTTGATAATATGAGCAAGTATAATGCTTTTGGTGAGTTGCGTGAAATTCAACTCGATTGCGATTGGACTTCTGAAACCGAAGATACATATTTCAGATTGTGCAAGGCTATTAAAAAGAAATTGGTTTCTGTGGATTCTACTTATTGCATCAGTTCTACAATTCGCTTGCATCAACTTGCCAAAGCGGCTCCGCCTGTGGATTATGTGGTGTTGATGCTGTATAATACAGGCTCGTTTGAGAATAAGGAAGAAGTGAATTCTATTCTTGATGTTGAAGATGTGGCGCCATACGTGAAAAAACTGGCGAAATATCCACTTCCTCTTGATTTCGCATATCCATCCTATTCATGGAGTCTCCTGTTTAGAAATAACCGATTTTTAGGTCTTTTGCGTGACGACATCTCAGAATACCGAAATATAACTGAAAGGATTGAAGAAAACAAATATAGATTCCTGAAAGACACAACTGTAAATGAAACTAATCTTCAAATGGGCGATGTAATCAGGCACGAGACATCCCGTTATTCATCGATAATGGATGTGAAGAAAATGATTGAGAAGGAATATGGGAATCGTTCTCACTCCAATATCATTTATCACCTTGATTCATCTAATTTATCTAAATATTCGTATGATGAAATTGAGAATATTTATAAGTAGTTTGCTCTTGGCAGTAATTGGGTTGGAATCCTCAGGTTGTGGACCTTATGACAGCATGACGAAGAATCCCCTGAAATTCCATTTTTACCAGGAGGAAAACATCGGGAATCTTTCTCGTTCGTATAATGGTGAGAATGTGAAGCTTTGGAAGAAGCTTTCTGATGCGGAGTTGTCGGATGAGGAGATTGAGGATGCCGTTTATAACTCAAGTCTATTGGACTTGAAATCTGCTTTTGAAGGAGGAACGACTCAGAATCGTTTCTTACTTTGGGTTTATCAAAACAAACAAAAGGATATTGAGGAATTCTTGTTGACAGCGAAAGAACTTGAAGAATTGCGAAGCGAAAGGACATCGGCTTGGTATCATCCCTCGTATAAATCGAAAGAGAAAGAGGATGAGCGTTTCTATACAATTCTTTCAAAATGTAATAAACATCTGTCGGGGAGGTTTGCCGACAGATATTTGTTGCAGGCAATTAGAGCGTTAGTGTCGCTTGGTAAATATAAGGAAGCCATAAGTTTATATAGAGAGAATTTTAAGTCATATCCAGAGAGTAATCTGTTTAAAAGAATGTCGAAACGATACGTTGCCGGATGTCTTCAAAGAATTGGTAAAATTGAAGAATCGAACCGGATGTTTGCAGAGGTCGGTGATTTCAATTCGATGGTAGGGAAAAAGAAGAATGATTATGAATATATGGCGTATGTTAGTCCGGAATCACCGGAATTGAAGATCCGACTTAATAGAGTTATCGGTTATGGCGATTCTACGGTCAACAATAGGTATTATATTGTAGCCGAAGAGGCTCTGAAATCTCCGCATGTTGTAAACAGAGGTGATTGGCTCTTTCTTAAGGCGTATGTGGAGGGAATATATAATCATAATTCACGGAAGGCTGTTCATCTGGTAAAACAAGCTCTTAGATGTAAGTTCTCAACTGAAGAAATGAGGAATGATGCAAAATTCTTTAAGATTTGTATTGAGGCGAAAAACGGTAATTTGTCAAATCTGCAGGAGAATGTTTGCTGGATTATGAATACATACGGAAATCGAGACGGGATATGGTTCTATATAATTCCGGCATTGTTGAAGAAAGGGAGAACGACAGATGCTTTGTTGCTCGCAAATTGCAGGTCTGGAAATGACGATGCATTTGCAGATACAGGTTTTCAGATGATGCTTTCATGCAAAGCAAAGGATATTGTGGCATATAAGAAATATCTTGATACGAATAATTCTGAGTTTTTTAAATCATTCAAGAATTGGGTTATCAGTGATAAAAATTACCTGAATGAAATTATAGGAACTCTTTATCTGAGGGAAGGTGATTATGAAAACGCGGCAAAGTATCTTGCCGATGTTTCGTTGACATATCAGAAGTTATTGTCTATTTATACGGAAGAATTTCTGATTTATGATCCATGGCAATATACCTATACCGGTGAAGACAAATGGTATTATCGTTGGTGGCGAGAAGAAGAAGTCTATTCAGATTCTGATGATGAAAAAGAATCATATCGCCCGATATTTGAAAAGGCAAAGAATAGAAGATTGGCAACGCAGGATAATGCGAAATTAAAATTTGCAAGAGAGATGGCGCGATTGTCAAGGGTGATGAAAACTGGCAAAACTAAAGATGAAAGGATGCTGGCTAAACTTAAATACACAATCGGTCGATATAATTCTTTCAACTCTTGTTGGGCATTAACCCAATACTGGCTGGGGAATACAGATCATCGGAATTATCAGCTTTTTTATTACGGCTGGGATGATGTGTATGAACTTGATTACATTATTGATTTGCCGCGTGAGCTTGCTCATGTGTCATCAACTTTCAAGGAAGAAGTAGAGAACGTATTCAAAAAGCTTCAATCATATGAGGCTAAAGCGGAGGCACATCTGATGTTGCGGAATTTTAAGACGATAGCGAAGCATTATCCCAAATCAGCTGCCGGAAAATATCTTTCGGCGCATTGTGATGCGTGGAAAGACTGGCTCTGATACGAGATTATTGAAACGAATGTAGTATATTTGCAATTACAATTATATTTGTAATGGGTAAGCTATTATTCTCCACATCAACAGAATTGATACGCATTCCTTCGGACGGGGTGGTTTACATCTCTGCTGACGGAAATTATTCAGCCATCAATATGGTTGACAAGGGAGAATATGTGCTCACAATGCAATTGGGTCAGATTGAGCGGAGGATTGCGGAAACGCTCTCTTCCGGTGACAATGTATTTATTAGAATCGGGAAAAGTCTGATTGTGAATAAAGAATACATCACGTGTGTGAATCCTACACGACAGAAGATGGTTCTGTCTGATGGACGAACGTTTCGTTACGAGGTCACTGCCTCAAAAGAAGCGTTGAAAGCCCTTAAAGAATTTATAGAAAAGGAGGATATGTTATGAGAGAATTGCAG
>DAWBVG010000349.1:0-3400 GCA_052279865.1 Muribaculaceae bacterium | reverse complement strand
ATATAAGGGTGGTTCTTTGAAATTCTCCTTCAGCAAGGGATTCCGCGCTCCGAACCTTCGTGAACTATATCTATATCCGCCGGCAAATGCATTCCTGAAACCGGAATACATGTGGAATTATGATGTGTAATTCCGTCAATGGCTTTTTGACAATCGTTTTAACATCGGTTTGTCGCTATATTTCATCGATGGCAAGAACATGATCCAGACAACGCGTGTTGACGGGCGTCCAAAGAATGTGAATACAGGCACCTTTATCAACAAAGGATTCGAGATTGACGCAACATATCAGATTTCGAATGAGTGGAGTGCAAGTGCCAATTACAGTTATCTGCACACCACCAACAGTCAGCTTCTCGGTGCTCCGAAAAACAAGCTGAATGCGGAGGTGAGCTATTCACCCGGTAATCTTGAACTGACTCTGGAATCGAATACTATCTGGAGTCTCTACACCGGTGCACCCGATGGAAGCACTCAGAGCTATTCCTTGCTCAATCTACGCGCCGGCTATACCTTCCATTCGAAAGTGGATGTAAGACCCTTCCTGAAGCTCGATAACCTGCTCAACAAGCATTATGAGATCATGTATGGTTGCCCCATGCCCGGCTTCACGATGATGGGCGGTGTCGAAATCAAGTTCTGATGGTTTCGATGGATGCTTTAATCAGATCTTAATCAGGGTAGCTAAAAGCTCTCGATGCGCGGCAGCGGAGACCGTAGGGGTCGGTGGCTGTGATGTCGATGCTGTGGGTGCCGTCTTGATGGGTGGCTGGGAGGCGCAGTCGCCATATCTGAGGACTGGCTGTGTGGCGGAACGGGTTGCGTCGGCTGTATTTTGTGGGATATGCTTTCAGTTTGTTGAGTTCCCTGATGCGCGCAACATTGGGATCCATAAACTTTTCTTTTGTTGCAGTCAGTTTCAAAGTATTGTCTATAATGGCTTCAACTTTTGTGCTGTCGCATCCTCCATATACGGTAATCAATACATCCCCTTTTTCAAGATCTTTCAGATCCGGTATCTCTGCTTGTATGGGGTCGATGCCTGAGACCCATATCGAGGCTTGGCGTGTGTCGTCGAGTGAGGTGGGTTTGTAGGTGAAGGTATAATCTTTCGGAGTGAAGTTGATGCGGAAGTATCCTTTGGGTGTACCACACTGCATCAATGCCGAAGGAACACCTTCCCAGTCTTTCTCTCCGACCCACCAGAAGCCGCATGTAGCACCTCCGACCAGTTCGTGGATGATGATATCTTCGCCATGGATAAAATTGCGGCTTACGGCATGCATATGACCAGTCAGGGCAAGAATATCACCTCTTCCTTTAAGGATATTCAAGAGATCCTCTTTATTGGACATATAAGCAAACGGGATATGGGCTGTGAGGACAATGCGGCGATCTTTGGGGATAATTTTCATGAGATTGGCGACAAAACGTAATTGACGTTCGTCAAGTCTGCCTTGATATGATCGGGCTCCGTCTCCATATACGTTATTGAGTACGATGAAAGTCACATTGCCTTCCGTAAACGCATAAGAGGGCGCTCCGAAATCACGACAGAATGAAGCGACTTGACGTGTGCGCACGGAATCGACATCTCTGTCATGGTTCCCGACCATTGTCCAGGAGGTTACGGGAAGCATTTCCATCATGGAGCGCATGCGTGGAAACAGCGAAATATTATTGTTTACGATATCTCCAAGCCAAAGATTGAAAGCGGCAGTGGAATCGGTCATAAGCTCGGGCCATAGCGTGCGCGAGGCATAATCCAGTTCCTGCAAGTCGCCTACCTGCACATCTCCGATGGCATTGATTGTGAAATTTTCGTTGAGTTGGCGGTGTTTGATTACGAAATCAACTTTCGAAGGACAAGTAGCATCTTGACCATAAAAAGGAAAGGCTGAATTCCCGACTTTGGATTGGGAATGCATTTCCCAGTTGCCGTCGAGAACCGGGAAAATACTCATATCCTCTATGACAGGCAATGAATAGCGCCCCTTTCCATCTGTCATCACTATTGTATCTCCATTCGATACGGGGATTCCTTTCACTCCCTTTCCATTATCGGTCTGAATCACTCCGCTGAGAGTCACTATGGAGGCGAGGAATAATGAAGTAATCATAATTGCTATAAAAAGTTGGAGCGCATGTGGGTCATGTTCCCATATGCGCTCCCCGGTATCGGAATTTCTTTATTTCTTGGCAGCGTATTTAACCAATACGATGTTGCTGTCGCTTACATAGCTTATGTAAGCCTCGCCGTTATCACAGAAACCGATGTTGATGTTGTCTGCTTCGCCTGTTGATACGGCAACCGGAGCTGACCACTGTTTGGTTTCGTTGTCAAAGTATTGTACTTTTGCAAGCTTGTCACCCTTATAATCGGTGTAAGCAAAGAAGGGAGTGCCATCAGGAGCCACAGCGATCTTTGCGGTGATGTGGGAGTCATTAGCCTTGACAGAGCTCATTGTCGAGCCACCTATGAGAGTCCATTCCTTGGTATCTGGGGCATATTTCAAGATTCGGAATCTCATATCTTTTGTGTCTTTTGTTTCGGCATCATCTGCGGTGAGAAGATAAACCGTTCCATCATTGGTTGCAACAATGCTTGCTGCATCTGTCATAAGACTTGGAGCCTGTGTCGCACCATCCTCGAGATACTCGTTTCTTAGAGAGTTCCAAGCGCCATTCTTATATTCTACAACTGAATATCTGTAAGAAGATCTTGAGATTGTATAGAGATAAGCTGCGTTGTCATTTGTGGTAAGACATTCAACTGCTACCTCTTTGAGATTTACAGAAGCAAGGGAGTTTGTTGACCAGTTGCCAGAGAAAACTGATGAATAAATTTCTCTTCTTACAAATGAGCCGTTATTAGCATTTGCGATCATCGGTGCGATTACTGTTGAACCAATAGCGCCAATCTGAACTTTGCTGGGAACAAATTCAGCAATACAGGACTCACCTACATTGCTCCATGAAGAGCCGTTGAAAGACATTACGGTGGCACCCATTTTAACGGGAGTCGTCATAGATTTATCCTTGTAAATAAAATAGGGAGTGCCGGTGTTGTTGATTGTAAAATCCATATTACTACCGCTGACTTCATTGCTCACACCTTCCTTTGCTCCGACATAGCTGAACGCACCGTCAGCGTTCTTAAGCACAACCACCTTGCTGCTGGCTTTGTTGATAAATGCGATGTATGGGGTTTTGTCAACAGGATTGATTTTCATAATGGCATTATCACCATATGGAACGAGTTCGTTATAGCGTGCGAATTCGGTCCATTCATAGTTGGCAGCTTTTTCGATTGTTACCGTATACTTTACATTTTTTGAACCATCGGCATTTGAGATGATATAGTCGACAGGAGCGGAAAAGTCGTTAGCTGTCACGCCAC
>DAWBVG010000348.1:0-5864 GCA_052279865.1 Muribaculaceae bacterium | reverse complement strand
GATGTGTATAAGAGACAGATCTACTATCCATGGTACAAAGAATACCAGAAGGGCAAGAATGAAAACTACAGGAGTGTACCACTTCGTGATTCTACGCAGAAGATTCTCTGTGGGTGATTTTGTTGCTTGCGCTTCCTCTATCATTTTCATTATGCGGCTCATGGATGAGTCGGAAAAGGCACGCAATGTCTTCACTTCAATTGCTTGGTCAACAGGAATCATGCCGGAGGATATCTCCTCACCCGGTTTATATGCTCGGGGCACGGATTCTCCGGTGATTGCCGACGTGTCAAACTCCACATCATGATTCCCCATGAGAGTTGCGTCTATCGCTACTCTTTCACCCGGTTTCACTACCACTATTGATCCCGGCTTTAGATCTTTGGGACTGACTTTGCGCAATGCGCCGTTTTCCTTAACAGTGGCTTCATCCGGCAGTTTGCCAAGTAAAGCCTTTATGCGTCGCTTCACATCGTCGGATGCCGAGTCTTCCAGCTTTTCTCCGAACGAATAAAAGAGAAGCACCGCCACACCTTCCGGATATTCTCCGATGACGAATGCTCCCACTGTGGCAGCAACCATAAGAGTAAACTCATTCATAAAGCTACCCTTTGTCCATGATTCCACCATCTCTCTGACCACCGGTAATCCAACGGGTATAAGAGCTACAAGATAAAGAGTAATTTCAGTGATATCAAGGCTTATGCCGCAAGCATAAGCTGCACGACTTAGAATGCCGGTATGTTCCAGAATGAGGGTAATGACGAGAAGCAAAGCGGAGAAAATTTCCACCTTGTATGTTGAATGATTATGGCAATGTTCACACATAACTGAATCTTTGATGTTATAACAAATTTGCAGCGTCACAATATGCCGTGACGCTGCAAATTTATATAATTCAAAGTGCACATAGTGTGCAAAATCATCCTCTGGAAGATAATGATAATCTTGCGAATATTACCGGTTGTCGGGTTTTGTGTGATACCAGTGAATATGAGGAATCCGAGTCTGAAGAATTGTGTCGCAGGATACTCACCCTATCGCCGAAACTTCCTTCATGAAGAAACGACAGTTCAAGACGTTTGACGAAATTCCTGTCGAAATCCGCGAGTGTATATTGATTGAGGAGGATTGTGATATATCTCACTGTGTTGACATGACGATAAAAATCAATGTCATTATATTTGAATGTATATTCTGCATCGGGTGAGTTTGCCTTGAGTGCACGGGCTGGAATATTGTCGGGGGGAGTGTCAAAAGGCATGATCTCAACGTGTTTTGCTTGCGGAGCGATTGGACATTCCTTATCAGTTATTGCATCTTCGGGCAATGACAGATGGGAAAGACCGAAATTGTCGTGAGTATTCATATCCAGTACCATCCACACGGATCTTGCATATCCCAATACTCTGCCCTCTTCATCTTCTACAGAGAAATTACGAGTGGAGAAATGGCGGTTCCAGTTTTCCACCCATGTGCTGATTGTATAGGATGTGTTGCATGCGGGATAACTTGTCATTTCGAGAGTAAGGCGTGACAATACCCATCCCGCTCCAAGATGAGCCATGCTCGGATTGCCGATTCCAAGTGCGTTTGCATGTGCAGTTGCAATCTCAATTATATTGCTCACCAGCACATTCACGGCAAGCTCACTTTCCGGATTTGATTCGTTAGCAGAATTGAAGAAAGTCTGAGTGTGAACCATTGTGATTAATAAACTTATTTAAGTTTCGCAAGCTTCAATTTAAAGTTTAAGAGTTTATAAGTTTAAGAGTTTATCTGGTTCGACTCGGATTGAACTCTGTATGAATATCGCGGAAACCAAATAAACTTATGAACCTCAACTTTTCGCTTGCAAAAGTTGAATTTCTTATTTTATTCCTGCGAGGGTAAGAATCTCTGCAGGAGAAGACACTATGTTGTCGGCATATGCTCCTCTAAGTTCAGAAACCGGTCGGAAGCCCCATGTCACGCCGACGGAATCCACGCAGGCACGTCGTGCCGTCTCTATATCTACTGCAGAATCACCAACGTAAAGCACATCTGCTTTCGGTGTAGGGTATTTATTCAGAATAGCGAAGACAATCGAAGGATCCGGTTTTACCGGGCGTTCTTCAATCTGCCCCATAGTAGCTGCGAACGGTATGTCTGGAAAGAAATGGGATACAATTTTGTCGACAGCAGCCTGATATTTATTTGATGCCACAGCTATAGCAACTCCATTTTCGTGGAGTGTTGTCAGAAGTTCCGGAATTCCGGGATAGGGGATAGTGTGGTCTGTGGAATGCTCATCGTAATATTCGCGAAAAAGCTCCAGGAGCCGGTCAAGTGTTGCTGCGTCTGCATCCGGTTCGGCGCGTTCTATGAGTTTGCGTACGCCGTTTCCTACCATATAATTATATGTGGCGAGAGCGTGTTCGGAATAGCCCATGGTGCGCAGCGCATAGTTGCAGGCATCCCCCAGGTCAGCAATAGTGTTCAGGAGAGTGCCGTCAAGGTCAAATATCACTAATTTTTTCATAATCAGAACGGATAACCGATTGAGAAATGGAATGAATGGTCGCGGTGCCAGTTGGGATGAATCAAGGGCCAAGGTTCTTGATTCATTGCAGGGTTGTGCGCCTTCATACCCATATCGAATCGGAGTAAGAAATAATTGAAGTCAAGACGCAGACCGATGCCATAGGCTGCGGCTATCTCTTTATAAAACGAATTAAACTTGAACATTCCTCCCGGCTGGTTCGGATAATTATGGATTGTCCAGATATTTCCCGCATCAGCGAAGACGGCTCCTTCGAGAATCCAGAATAACTTCGCACGGTATTCCACGCTAAGATCGAGACGAATGTCGCCACACTGGTTGATGAAGTCGCTCACGGAATTGGTGCCCGGGAAACGCCCCGGACCTAATGTGCGGACATCCCATCCTCTTACTCCATTTGCTCCTCCACCGTAGAAACGTTTCTCGAATGGCAACACAGCCGAGTTGCCATAGGGCACTCCAACTCCGAGACCGAAATGACATGCCAGTGAGTTGCGAGTGTCAAAAATATGAAGGTAAGAGAAATCACCATCGATCTTGGCATATTGAGAATAATGGATTCCAAACACTTTATATGGTTGGGAATGGAAATCGGAACGATGGTTGAAGATGCTGCTCAACGCAAAAAGGAAATTACCCGCCACTTCCGCATTCACCCGGACGGTATAGATGTCGCTTTGCAACGAACGAGACCATGGAGTCTGTTGCCGTTTGTTGGTATGATAGAAACTATAGCCAAGTCGCATTATGAAGTGATCTTCATAACTATAGCGCAGAAGAGGGTTGTCGGGTGCTATTTCATCAAGAAAGTCGTTGGTGCTTTCCGGAAGATACACATAATTGATGTCGATCGGCGTGAAGGTATGTCTGTTGCGATTGAACCGTTCCGACCATTTATAGCTCCAGCCGGCTGTAGATATGATGCGTGTATATTCCGGACGCTCCTGATAATTCATGGAGACATTGAATTCTGTAGTGGCTTTAATGCGCCGTTTGAAACTCTCCTTAAGAAGGGGCGCCTTGAATTTCGGGAAGTTGATGCCGACTTCTCCTCCCAGCTCAAGATAACGGTCGTGGATTAGTCCGCTAAGGTTTCCGCTGAGCGATTCATATGCGCCACGCAGCTTGGCTGTGAGCGTTTCCGAACCTTTTGCCAGATTGCGGTGAGAATAACTGAGACCTGCAGCCACGCCTAAATCACCCTCCGAGTTTGTGCCTTCCAATTCGGCGGAGAAACTTTGACTTTTTCCCGGAGTCAGAAGGATGTATGCATCAAGAAGCCCAAGATCGCCGAGAGAACCGACAGGAGTGAAGCGGATACTTATGAATTTGAGTATGGTTAACCTTCCGAGTGCCGAATATGTATTGTTGACATCCCGGAGGCTATATGTCTCACCGCTTCTTATGAAGCAATTGTCATAAAGCACACTTGGGCGCAGATAACGTTTTGCGCCATATAAGATGGTTATGTCTTTATAGTTTACGGTGTCAACAGCCTGGTAATGACGATAATCTTCCGTGACGCCGGGATCATAATCCATTATATAATATACATTCTTTACAACGTATTCCTTATGAGTGTCAATTAGATAATTTGGAGAATCGGAAGGGTAGGCTGGTTTTACTGTCATAGTGAGATCCACATCGTAAGATCCTTCTGTGGTATCGGCATTGAAAGTTATGAACTCTTTACCGAATGCATAGTATCCATGATTGCGGAGTCGAGTGGTGAGAAGATCTCGTTGGGTTTCGAGCAATGAGATATCAAGCGGATCGCCCGGACGCACCGTGAAATGTAAAGAATCCTCCATGATGAGCTGACGCAAGGTATCATTGGGAAATTCATAACTTACCGAGCGTATCATGTGAGGTTTCCCTGCACTCAGATCATATTCCACTTTCATTTTGCGTTTCTTGTGGTTGGCAGAGGTGTCGATAGATACTGAGGCATCGAGAAATCCGGCATTGACCATTGCCTTGCGCAGTTGTTCAGCATCAGAGAGTGTTGCGGTTGAATCGAAAATCACCGGTGCCTCTCCAAGTTTACGTATCCATCGGTTCCACCATTTTGTTGAGTCGTTACCGCTCATGTTATATATGCCAAGGCGGAATTTGGTGGACCACAGCATCTTGTGATTGGGTTGCATCCGCACATATGTCATAAGTTGCTGCTCATTGAGACGCCCTGTGGAATCGTTAAGGTTTATCTTTACATCATCAAGAAGATATTTCCCCTCCGGCACATGTCGTGACGACGAACATCCCGACAACAGTATCACCGTCAGCAACATTGCCGACAGCGTCATAAGTGGATATTTCAAGGGAATTCTATTCACAATGCAAAATTAGTCAAACTTAATTCTTTTTCCCAAATTCAGGATCGATTTTCACGCCGAGACAAACCGCAAATGTGGCAGCACAGCAGAGCATAACCCACCAGAAGAAATTTACATATCCCTGGGGACCATCGGCTCCGAATATGTGATACTGAGCGAAGGTGTCGTGCAGCCATCCCGCAGCCATCCCCGGCAACATCATTCCCAGTGCCATGAAGGCGGTGCAGAATGCATAGTGGGATGTCTTGCTTTCACCCCGGCTGAAGTATATCAGATATAGCATGAATGCTGTAAATCCGAAACCATAGCCAAACTGTTCGATGAAAATGGCTGTGCAGATAAGAATGAAATTATCGGGCTGCCACATTGCCAGTCCGCAGTAAAAAGCACATGGAAGAGTGAGGGAGAGAGCCATTGGCCACAACCACTTCTTTAATCCACCGCGCGAAATTGCAATTCCGCCGAGGATTCCTCCTGCAAGCAATGCCACCACTCCTACCGTGCCGTTTACGAAACCGACTTCGGATGTGGTCAGTGCAAGCCCTCCGGCTTCGCGAGGCGACACCAGGAATGGCTGCACCAGTTTCAGACACATTGCTTCCGGCAGTCTGTAAAGTAACATAAAAAGAAGAGCGGAAACGATATGTGGCTTTTCAAAGAATGTTACGAAAGTCCTTCCGAAATCCCGTAATATTGTTTTGGGTGTTACACCGGGTATCGGTTTGTCGCCTTCAGGTCTCGGCATGAATTTTGTGTGATATAGCCCAATCAGCAGAAACAGAAATCCAAGAAGCAGAAATACGCGAGACCAGGCTGCAGCAACAGTTTCACAATGCATTTCAAGATATCCGGCAAGCATAACGAGTCCACCTTGCCCGATTACAGATGCAATGCGATAAAATGTGGATCGCACACCGACAAAAGCCGCCTGATCATGTGCAGGCAGCTCAATCATGTAATATCCGTCTGCCGCAATGTCGTGGGTT
>DAWBVG010000347.1:0-5023 GCA_052279865.1 Muribaculaceae bacterium | reverse complement strand
TTGCCGTCGTTCTTGTAAAGACGCAGACGGTCTGTATCAATCCAGCCGGCAACTGCAAGATCAGGAGCACCATCATTGTTGAAGTCGCCTACCGCCATTGTCCCTCCGCGCTGAGGATTAAGACCTATGCCCGACATTTTTTCAAATTCACCTGTGCCACCTTTGTTGACAAAAAGTACCGGCTCACCCTGATCCTCACGGGGATTACCACAGAAAGTGAGGATATCGGGATAACCGTCACCATTGAAATCGGCAACCGCAGTCAAACCGGTATACCATTTTTCACCATCATCACCATCAATGCTTATCTCACCGTCAAGTTTGAAAACTTGAGTATCAACCATTGTGAAATTCCCTGCACCGTCACCTTGCAACAGCTTTGCATTCCAGGAGTTTCCAAGAATGAAGTCAATGTTTCCGTCAGCATTATAATCAATAGGTATGACAACTCTCTGCCATGAACATCCATCCGGATCCGCAATAGTTACCCCTGCGGAATATCCGTATCCGTCACCGGAAAGGAGTTTGATTGTAGTTGCCCAACCGTTAGGCACGTCACGTCCCTTTACGAGCAATTCAAGATTACCATCATTATTAGCGTCAATAAATATCATATTGCCCTGGAAAAGACCGGTAGGACAAATATTGGATATATTCAATTTCGACAATGCCGGCTTTGTAGCAGCTTGCGAAAAGGGCGCACAGAGTGCAATCGCCATTGAGGCAATTAAAGTAGATTTATTCATAAATATATGTGTTATTGAGATTTAATTTTCCGGAGGGGAAGGTGTAAAACCCCTCCGGAAAATATGATATTGAGAATTATCTGTAACCTTCGTTCTGATCTGAATAGTCGATGTCATCGTTCTGGTCAAGCTCTTTCAGAGGTATAGGCCAGTATTTGTTGTATTCGGCGATTGTGCCTGAACGTTTTGCCCATTCGTTGCGCTCCTTTACATACTCAACGAATTTGCCGGTGCGCAAAAGGTCGAACTTACGCCAACGCTCCGCAAAGAGCTCACGGGTGCGCTCAGTCATAATCTCCTCGCGGAACTTCTCTTTAGACATTCCTGTGTTCCAGGCTTTGTCGGCAGGAAGCATTCCCTCCCATGCGCGTCTGCGAACACGGTTCACCTGATTCACAGCCTCTGAAGTCTGTCCGATCTCATTAAGAGCCTCGGCATAAAGAAGGATAGCATTGGCAAGACGCAGATAAGGTATGTTCTTACCGGAGTTCCACATGTTGTTGAAGCCCATGCCAGAGTGAGTGTCCGTGCGGAAATCCTCATATTTCTTGATGTGAGGTTTCAGCTCATCATGGTCGTCGCCTATATCCTCCCAGGAGATGTTGGAGAGATCGGGAGTACGCCCATAATATTCGAAATCATAACGGATATTCTCTTCCTTGCGGATATCACCGTCTTCCCAAATTCCACCGTCTTCAACATCGCTGTATGCCCATTTTGTAGGAACGGCATGGTCATAACCCGACATATAGCACGCATCACCGAAAAACGACTGAACAGCACGAGAACCAAGCGCGAACTGCACTGCATTGTTGTTTGGCCAAGCATTGTCATATTGCCATTCGAAAATAGACTCCGGAGAATTTTTTGTATTGTAATCCCAAAGTTCATAATATTCGGGGAGACTATAGGCACCGCCAGTTGCGACATCTCTCAGAGCGTCAGCCGCGAGGGAGAAGTCGCGCAGACCCGTCTCTTCAGGAGCTGCCATATATGCGTATCCCAGAAGCATCAGAGCGGCATAGCGGTTTGCACGTTCGGGCTGATTCATGTCGGGGAGATATTTCTCTGCCTCTTTGAGGTCGTTGATGATGAACTCCCATACATCTTTCATCGGTTGGCGTGCATAGGTCAGCTCCTCTATGCGGTCGAGGTCAAGAATTGGAATTCTGCCGTAGATCATGGCGAGCTCCATTGAAATACCGGCTCTGATGAAACAGGATTCACCGTAAAGCTGACCTTCATATTCGGAATTGTCGCGCAAAGGCTTGAGAGCCCTGACGAGTTTGGCAGCCTCGCCGACAGCTGGCCAGCGGTTTTCCCAGTGTGTCTGAACATAAGACACCTCCGAGGTGAGAAGAGCGTCGTAACGGTCAAGAGATCCGCGCTTCATACCATCCTCCTTAAGAGCCTGGTATGCGCCCGACTGAATCTCATCTGAACCTACAAGCAGGAGATGGAGATTGCCGGAGAATGACTCACGCCATCTTTTATAGCACCCCTGCAGACTGGTCTCTGCATACTCGGGCGATGAATAGATCTGGTCTTCTGTCAGCGCTGTCTTCGGCTTTTCATCCAGAAAATCATTACATGATGCCATGGGAAGCGCCATCAATGCCAGAAGTCCTAATTTGAATATTTTGAATGATTTCATTTCTTCTGTTGTTAGAGATTTAGTTAACCTGATTTAGAATAAGCTGAATGACAGACCGATTGTATATTTACGTTCTGATGGGAAGTAGCCGCTGCCATCGCCCCATTCAGGATCAAAGCCTTTGTATTTTGTTATGCAGAATACGTTGCTGGCTGTGAAATAGAGACGCAGATTGTTAAAACGGATCTTGTCGAGGATTCTCTTCGGGAAACTATAGGAGAGTGAGAGTGTTGACAGACGCAGGAATGAGGAATCTTGAATGTAACGGTCTGTATCTCCGGCTCCATAGGGGCTGTAACCGCTGGCGTTGCGCATGCGGCGCGGGAAGTAAGCGTTGGTATTGTCGGGAGTCCAGGAATCGAGAAGGTCGGGAGAAGCATGGCTCTCACCTACTGAACTAATCAGCCCCTCATAGTATTCGCTAATCTTGTGACCGCCAACTGAATAGTTAAACACTGCATTGAGTGAAAGACCCTTCCATGTGAGATCGGTTGAAAAACCTCCATAGAATTTCGGATCAAGACGTCCATAGACATAGCGGTCGTAAGAGTCAACTACGTTGTCGGGCTTGCCATCAGGACCTGAGATATCCAATGCATAGAGGTCTCCGAGTCCTATTGTTCGACCGTTATAGTCGATACCTTCCCATTGGCTGCGGTTCCATTCATTGGCAATACCGCCTGATTTAAGTGTGTATATATTGCTGAGTGATTCGCCTACGAATGTATTGTCCCAACGCCAGCTGCCAAGGATGCGCTCAACATTGCCATAGAGTTTTGTAACTTTGTTGCGGTCAAAACCGAGGTTGGCGCTGATATTCCATGTCCAGTCCTGATTGCGGATCGGAGTTGCCTCAATTGTGACATCCATACCGCGATTCTGAAGCTCACCTACGTTTTCAGTTGTATAGGTATATCCGGAAGTATTGGGAAGACTATGTGAGAGAAGAAGGTTGGAGTTGTTGATGAAATAACCTTCCACAGTAACATTGAGCTGACGGTTAAAGAAGCTCATGTCAAGAGCGATGTTAGTCTGTTTCTGTTTTTCCCATGTAATCTCTGGGGTGCCGCGACGACCGTCGGTAGAATATGACGGTGTTGTGTTTGACGGAGCCGGAGGAGAATACAGAGTGGCATACATGAAGTCGCCGATATCCTGGTTACCTACAACACCATAACCTCCGCGAAGTTTGATCTGATTGATCTGGGGAAGTTTCGGGAAGAAGTGCTCGTTGGTGATATCCCACGCAACAGAGAATGAGGGGAAGAAACCCCAGCGATGCCCATCGGCGAACTTGGAGCTACCGTCCCAGCGACCGGTGAATGTAGCATAGTAGCGTGAGTCATAAGAATAGTTGGCGCGAACCACATACGACATAAGCGAATTGGCTACAGAACTGTTATAGATCTTACGCTCATCAGGCACAGAGGCTCCGAAAAGACCATTGTAACCAAGGTCGTTGGAAGCAAACTTACGCCCCTCACCCTTGAGATCACTGTAGGTCTTGCGTGACGTTGAGGTTCCAAAGAATGCGTTGACTCTGTGGATATAATTGAATGTCTTGTCATAGCTGATGGTGTTATCCCACTGCCACTGAGTCTCGTTAAAACGCTGCTGGGTGGCGTAAGCATCTTCGCTATAGTTACGATAAGATTCCTGGATACCTGTGGGCACGAACTGGTTCCAAGTCTGCTCGCCATGGTTGATAGCGAATGTGGAACGTATGTTCAGCCCTTCAATAGGATTGATATTCAAGAAGTTTGATGAAGTCAAGTGATAACGTGAACGGTCAGTTACAATTTCGAAAGAGTTGAAAGGGTTGAAATTGTTGTTGGTTTCGCCCGATTGAGCGCGCCAGAAGAGAGTAAGGTTCTCTGTATTGTGGCGGGTCTCATCGTTCATGAAAGGTTCATAGTTGAGGAGGGGGTTACCGTTCTGGCGAGCCTGGTTATAGACGTTGCCGCTGGTCATGTTGTCTTTCTGATATGTGAAAGATGTGTTGGTGCCGACCTGGAGCCATTTGGTGATGTTGGCACTTGCATTGATACGACCTGTGTAACGATTCTGGTCTGTGCCTTTCATTATACCCTCAAGCTGATTGATACCGAGACTCATGTAGAAGTTTGTTCCGTCGGTAGCCTTGGAGAAAGACAATGTGTGGTTGTGTTCGATTCCGGTGCGTGTCACCTGCTTGAGCCAGTCGTAGCTCTTGCCGGCACGATAAGTCTCAAACTCACGGTTTTCAAAAGCGATATTGCTCTTCATCAACACGTCATCGATATATGCCTGACGATCTGCCTCGGGGTTGTTGAACATATATCCGTTAGCGAACGACTGTGTGCGGAGATCAAAGATCTGCTGAGCGTTCATTGTTGCCGGGCGATGACCCATATTGGAGAATGTCACCCATCCGTCGTATGTCACCTCGCCGTTCCCTTTCTTACCCTTCTTGGTAGTCACAAGGATCACACCGTTTGCACCGCGTGAACCATAGAGGGCTGTTGCGGAAGCATCCTTGAGGATCTGGATAGACTCAACATCGTTTACGTTGATTGAGTTGTAGAAACCAAAATCATTACCCATTACAAGACCATCGACAACATAGATAGGAGCAGAACCGGAG
>DAWBVG010000346.1:0-2249 GCA_052279865.1 Muribaculaceae bacterium | reverse complement strand
GCTTCTCATTGCTATCATCGGCAGAACGAATCTCAACCGTCGCTTCCGGATGCACAAGAATCTCCCTTTCAATCTCTTCATTCATCTTGTTGCGCCAGTCATCACGGCTGCACTGCGACACACCTATCTTATATATTTTCTTCTCCTCTTTGCAAGAATTGCATATAATGCATAAAGAGACAAGTGATAATATTATATTAAACCATAAACGAGTTTTCATAATTGCTGCTTAAAATATGTCTGGTTAACTGCGCAAATATAGCGATTATTTATAAAAAAAATTGCATCCTCTTGTAAAAAACTGCCAATGCAACAATTGTTATATCACTTGCTCTAATCTTTATACACATATGCTCTCTTTTATTTCTATATTTGCACTGCAAACTCCGAAAGAGTGTTTTACTCCTGTTTCGGATGCGCAGCCTTTATGATTTTCAAAGAAAAACTCAAGGTTAAGAAAAGATTGTTTTTGAACTGAAAAAAACGTAACTCATGAATTTAATTTTCAGGAAAGGGTTAACCTTAATGACCATCACGGCGGCATCACTCGCTTGCTTCGCCGATGACATCGAGATCAACCATCTCGGACCCAACCACACATATGTACGTGTAAAGGGTGACGACAAACTGCTGATTCTTCCAATTCAGGAATCAATAGATGATGCACGGATAAATGTATTGGTAGACGGAAAAATCGACCGCACGTTTTATGCGCGTCTCGCCAAATCGAAAACCGATTATACCGTGCCTTTCGATCTGTCACCTTACAAAGGGAAAAACGTTATTCTTGACGTAGTGGCAAACCATAGTCGCGCCTCGGTGCGCGAGGCGCAGGATGATGCTTGCTGGAGCAGCATCACTCTTTCTGATTCCTTCAACACTGAGAACCGCGAAAAATACCGTCCCCTTTTCCATCACACACCTTCATACGGATGGATGAACGACCCGAACGGAATGTTCTATAAAGACGGGGTATGGCATCTGTATTACCAATGGAATCCTTTCGGTTCAAAATGGCAGAACATGACGTGGGGACATTCCACCTCGACCGATCTTATCAACTGGGAACATCATCCTGCTGCAATACTGCCCAACGGTATAGGAACGGTATTTTCCGGAAGCTCCGCGATCGATCGGGAAAACAGCGCCGGCTTCGGCAAAGATGCGGTTCTCGCAATGTACACTTCGGCTGGCGAGAGCCAGACCCAAAGTCTTGCCGTTAGCCATGACAATGGTGAAACGTTCGACATCTATCCCGCCAATCCGGTGCTCGCTCTCGATTCAGAGGCTCGCGATCCGAATATGTTCTGGAATCCTGAAACAAAACTTTGGACACTCATTCTTGCTCATCCCCTCGAACATGAGATGCTGATATTCTCTTCTCCGGATATGAAGGAATGGACACTTCAAAGTTCTTTTGGCAAAGGACTCGGCGCTCAGAAAGGCGTTTGGGAATGTCCCGACCTCTTCCAGCTGCCGGTTGCCGGAACCGATGAAAAGAAGTGGGTGTTGATCTGCAACATCAATCCTGACGGACCTTTCGGAGGCAGCGGCATACAGTATTTCATCGGAGATTTCGATGGCAAGACTTTCGTGCCTGAAACTGATGCCGAAGGAAAGGTTTCAACAAAGTGGCTTGATTTCGGTAAAGACAACTATGCTCTTGTAAGCTGGAGCGACGCTCCGGAAGGAAGACGCGCAGCAATAGGCTGGATGAGCAACTGGCAATATGCGGCAGATGTGCCGACCATGCAATATCGCTCAGCCAATACCCTCCCCCTCGATGTAGTGCTTTTCAAGGGTAAGGATGGTCAGACCTATGCCTCCACAACTCCGGCTCCTGAATTGCTGAAACTCCGCAATAAACTTATTGTCAGCGTTGGGAAAACCGGTATCGGAACAAAATCAAAGGTCTACAACCTGCCTACTGCAAACAGCGGAGTCTGCGAAATCAATCTCGACATCGATCCGAAAAAGGCAGACAAAGTAATTCTCACCCTTTCAAATCCTCAAGGTGAAAACGTTGAGATGATCTACGATCCGGCAGCCGCCACATTCTCATTCAATCGCGAAAACAGCGGAATCGTGGATTTCAGCAAAGACTTTCCGGCAACAACTGTAGCACCAACTTTCGGAACTACTTCAAGGCTTTCACTCAGAATCTTCATCGACACCTCAAGTATCGAGATATTCGGAAACAACGGACGTTTTGCCATGACAAACCTTGTTTTCCCGAACTCCCCCTATAC
>DAWBVG010000345.1:0-2204 GCA_052279865.1 Muribaculaceae bacterium | reverse complement strand
TGTTATTGTCAATAAAACCGTTTCAGATCCTGAGACCGGTAAAAGGGAAACAACATATGCGAACGCCAATGGCAATTTCTCCGGCACGGGTATGTTTATGATCAACCAACCCTTCCGCAATCGAAAGTGGCGTTTTTCAGCTCGCGCAATGGCAAGTTATTCGTCGATGGCAGGTTATATCAATGGCGACTTCAACCGTTCCGGCAATTTGAGACTCTCTCCGAATTTAGGGATGACTTTCACATGCGATGTCTTCCAGATGTCTGTCAATCCGACATATTCTTTCAATATGGCGACCAATTCTCTTCCCAACCAGGAGAATCTTTATACACACGCATATGGATTCCGCACGGATGCTTCTCTTTATCTTCCCTTCGGATTAGAGGTCAATACCGATCTTGATTTTGATAAGACAACAGGATATTCCAATGGCTTCAATTCTGTGTCATGGCTCTGGAACGCCCAGATTTCTTATAGTTTATTGCGCGACAAAAGTCTTACGTTGAATGTTCGGGCATACGACTTGCTGGGACAGAAGAAGAACATATCGCGATCTGTCAGTGCAAATGGTACGATTACCGACAGTCGCTATAATGATCTGACACGATACGTGATGTTTGGGATTTCCTATACATTCAACACTCTTAAGAATAAGAAACGTCCGGAGATGGATAATTTTGACGGTCATCCCGGTCCACCGCCTGGAGAAGGTCCCGGCGGACGCAGAGGTCATGGAGGAATGCGCCGGATGGGTCCACCACCGGGACATTGAAAAATATAGGAGAAGTTGATTACATTCGAACAACGTCTTTCACCCCTTTCACCGTCTTGATCTTCTTGATCAGGGCGGTGAGTTGTCTATTGTCGGTCACTCCAATAACGAGATATCCCTGGAAGATTCCATCATGGGAATCTATGGAGATATTTCGCAGCATTGTGTTGGGCTCTTTGGAAATGATGGACGTGATGTTTGCCACAATGCCGATGTCGTCATTACCGATGACACGCAATGAAGCCGGGAGCATCTCTCCGCTTTTGCCGCTCCAGTTGGCGCGAATGATGCGATAGGGGTAACGTTCGCGGATATGAAGGGCGTTTGGACAGTTGGTCTTATGAATCTTTACCGAACCATCGGAAGATATGAAGCCGAAAACGTCATCTCCATATATCGGGTTGCAGCATCTGGCAAATTTATAATTGAGGCCATTGATACTTTTTTCTCCTATAACCAGCACGTCATTTCTAGGAGTATCTTCCTTAGGGGTGATAAGCTGGAATTCT
Organism: Muribaculaceae bacterium; assembly: GCA_052279865.1. Classification (GTDB taxonomy): domain Bacteria; phylum Bacteroidota; class Bacteroidia; order Bacteroidales; family Muribaculaceae; genus Lepagella. The sequence continues at coordinate 923 of DAWBVG010000345.1, read as the reverse complement.
TCTGCCGAAATATGTTCTGTCTCGACCTCTCGGGTTGTGGCTGCCACATATGTGTTAAGGAAACGTCCGGCATCGATTTTATTATCACCCATGTCAGCGAAAAATTCTATCGCTGATTTATAACCTTGCTTCTTTATGAGACGCATCAGTTCCGCCTCATCGATTTCAATCTTGCGGTTTTTTGCTCTGCGACCCAATGCCTCTTTTCCAATATCGGCAAGACGTTGCTTTTCCTCGTTAAGACTCTGTTTGATTTTGTTACGAGCTTTGGAGGTGGTAACGATATTCAGCCATTCCTGTCGCGGAGTCTGGTTTGTTGCCGTAAGGATCTCAACCGTGTCACCATTCTGTATCTTATAGTTGAGCCGTTTGTGGGCGCCATTTACGACAGCCCCGGTGCAGTGTGCACCGACATTGGTATGAATATGAAATGCGAAATCAAGAACGGTAGCACCAGCAGACATCCTGAACAAGTCACCTTTGGGTGTGAATGCGAATACTTCCTGTCCGAATGCATCAGCCTTTATGTTCTTCATCAATTGCATCGGACCAGCCTCTGCCGTTTCAAGGATATCGCGGATATTATTCATCCACTTGTCAGAACTGTCTCCTTTTCCCCCTTTATATCGCCAGTGGGCGGCAAGTCCCTTTTCCGCAACAAGATCCATACGCTCAGTGCGGAATTGCACTTCGACCCATTTCTGTCCCGGTCCCATGACTGTGGCATGCAGACTCTCGTAACCATTGCTTTTGGGTAACGAAATCCAGTCTTTCATACGGGCAGGATTGGCTGTGTACATATCCGCGAGAATGGAATAGGCGAGCCAGCAATCCTGCTTTTCGCGATCGCGCGGGGTGTCTATGATTACGCGAATGGCAAAAAGGTCGTAGATACCCGGCAGATCCTGTCTCTTATACACATC
>DAWBVG010000344.1:0-10378 GCA_052279865.1 Muribaculaceae bacterium | reverse complement strand
TAAATATATTTTGAGGTTCTTTGCAAATTTCATCTATCTATAAACGCAAAAACACCACATGTTCGTATATATTGGCAAGTATATTGGCAAGGTAAAAGCTAAAAGGTAATAGGTAATAGGTAATAGGGTAGAGGAGAACTGGCACGACTGAAAACTGATGGTGAAAGTGAATCACATTAGAGTCATGCCAATTCACCTTTTCCCTTTTACCCTTTCCCTTTTACCTTTAATTTCCCTTCAATAAGTATAGTGCTTTAAACAATATTAACTATATTTAAGTGTCGGGGAGTTGATAAATTCATTGCAACATTTTAAATTTGCATCCGAATAAAATACAATTTCAGCGAATTTAAACTGAATGACACGAATAAATCTATACATATTGCTTATCCTCGGCTTCCTTCCAATATTGATTTCACAGCAAGGAAACGCTCAGACTACGCGTGTCAGGGCTGGTAACGGAGCTTCAGGATGTAAGGCGTACCTTGAGGTCTATGAATATGATTATGTGACTCAAAAGCCTGCGTTTCCAGGAGGCGATGCTAAGCTTGTGGCTTTTATTAACAAGAATCGCCATTATCCTCGTGAGGCGTATAAGAAAGGTATTCAGGGACGCGTGACTTGTTCGTTTGTTGTAAATACTGATGGAACTGTGAGTCATATTTCAATTCTCAAAGGAGTTGAGCATTCCCTGAATCAGGAAGCAATAAGGATAATAAGCAAGATGCCAGAATGGACACCCGGCAAACATGACGGTCAGACAGTACCTGTGCGGGTTGTTTGGTCGGTTCCTTTCCGCAAATAACACAAAAGAGGGGTAATCTCATAAAAATGAGCGGAGCTTTTAAAAGCTCCGCTCATTTTTATGAGATTACGGTGAAGATTACACCAAAGTGATGACGATGTCTTCGTCGTTCTGGGCAATAACAATCTTGCCTTCACGACCAAGCCAGCCAAGGGCTGCCATGATTTCATCTTTTTTAAGTTTGGTGGCTTTCTTCACGCCTTTTAAACCAAGCATGCGTGTGTCTGATGAGTCAAGCGCTTTATAAACCTCACCAGCCCATGTTCCAATTGATTCAATGTTCATGTTTCTCTAATTTTTGTGAGCTTGTCTAAACTCTTTTTTTGCATTTATAAACAAGTATAGGCAAGTTCTATTATAATTATTAGTGTTTTACGACTGCAAAGTTGGCTAAAATTTATTAAACTGCAAAATTTATTACGATTTTGACACTCATTTTAACCGAATTCTCTAACTTTTTAACAACTTATTACCTGAAATTGTTAAGAAATCAGTTAATTTTGTGCTATGAAATCAAAGAAAAAAGAAGAAAACAATATAATTAAAGGAGAAGGAACCGTGGTCCGGAACACCGGATCTTCTTATGTTGTGCGACTTGACTCGGGAGAGGAAGTGGCATGTCGGGTGAAAGGGAATTTCAGGATCAAAGGCATCCGCACCACAAATCCGGTTGCCGTTGGTGATAGGGTAATGGTAACAGAGTCTGCCGATGATGCCGATTACATAACCTCGATTTCACCGCGCCGCAACTATATAATCCGACGCGCTTCAAATCTTTCGAAGGAATCGCATATTCTTGCGGCTAACCTTGACTGCGCGGCTCTTGTTGCTACTTTGCGCGATCCCCAGACTCCCACAACCTTTATAGATCGTTTTCTTGCCACTGCAGAAGCATATTCCGTTCCAGCTATGCTGATCCTCAACAAAACGGATCTTTGGGATGAGGAGGAAGGAGAGCTTGGAGATCTTGTGGCGCGGCTGTATCGATCGATTGGTTATCCGGTGTTTGAAGTGTCGGCGCACACTGGCGACGGCTTGCCTGCTCTTTTGGAGGAATTGAAAGGTAAAACCACCCTGATGGCAGGAAACAGTGGCGTGGGAAAATCGTCGCTTATAAATGCATTGGTGCCGGGAGCCGGTCTGAAGACCGGTAAGATATCGGACATTCATCACACCGGAATGCACACCACTACATTCTCAGAGATGATATCTATCCCCGGGGGAGGGGAAATTATCGACATTCCGGGTGTGAAAGGTTTCGGAACCATAGACTTCCAGCCGGAAGAGGTGTCGCATTTCTTTCCAGAGATATTTCGAATTTCTGCCGATTGTCGCTATTCCGATTGCAAACATACCGGTGAACCCGGATGTGCGGTTATTCCTGCAGTGGAAGAAAGTCTTATCTCCCAAAGCCGATATGCCTCATATCTTTCGATTCTTGAGGAGCTCAGCGATCCTACCAAATACCGCAAGCCATATTGAATTAACAACCCACAAAAAATGCGGCTCCGCAAAAGCGGAGCCGCATTTTTTGTGGGAATCATTCCCCGACAATCGTAAGATTACTTGCCGGCGATGTGGTCGGATACTGTCAGTGAAGCGCGACCTTTGGCGCGACGACGAGCCAAAACCTTGCGGCCATCTTTGGTAGCCATTCTCTCGCGGAAGCCATGTTTGTTGACTCTGCGACGGTTGGAGGGTTGAAAAGTTCTTTTCATTTTATGATAATTTTAATTTTTTTCTCAAAGAATGTATAATTCGCATTCGGAGTGCAAAATTAATTAATCATTTTTGAATAGCCAAATTTTCAGTCTCAAAAAATTCCAGTGTCAAAAAAAATTACTAATTTTGCATTAAATTAGAATTCAGTAAATATAAAATAAGACATTTAAACTTATGATGAACGCTCAGGACATCAAGAACGGCACTTGCATCCGCCTCGACGGCCGTCTCTATTTCTGCGTGGAGTTCCTTCACGTAAAGCCCGGTAAGGGAAACACTTTCATGCGCACCAAACTCAAAGACGTGGTTGACGGTCGTGTGCTCGAACGTCGCTTCAACATCGGTGAGAAACTTGAGGACGTACGCGTAGAGCGTCGCCCCTACCAGTATCTCTATGCTGATGGCGAAGATGATATCTTCATGAACAACGAGACTTTCGAGCAGATTCCAATCAGCAAAGAGCTCGTGACAGGCGCCGCTTACATGAAAGAGGGCGACACTGTGGAGGTTGTAAGCGATGCTTCTACAAACACTGTGCTTTATGCCGAGATGCCTATGAAGACTGTGCTTAAGATCACATATACAGAGCCCGGACTTAAAGGCGATACTGCTACCAACACCCTCAAGCCCGCTACAGTAGAGACCGGTGCAACCGTAAAAGTGCCTCTCTTTATCAACGAAGGTGAGCTGATCGAGGTTGATACCCGCGACGGCAGCTATGTTAGCCGCGTGAAGGCATAACCCATAAAGGTTTTTTTTATGAAAGAGGCGAAGGAGATTTTGTTTTCCATCATTGTGCCGGTCTATAACCGACGTGATGAAGTTGCGGATCTGCTCCGGAGTCTCGAGAGCCAGACCGATAACGGTTTTGAGATAATTCTGGTTGAGGATGGCTCTACCATGCCTGCGTTGCCTGATGGCAAAGGACCGGACGGTCTCAGGCTTAAATATTATCAGAAATCAAATGAAGGGCGAAGCATCGCCCGAAACTATGGCATAGCCGGAGCCGACGGAGACTTTTTTGTCTTTGTCGACTCCGACTGTATTTTACCCCCTGAGTATATATCGGAGTTGCGCAAAAGTCTTGCCGAAAATCCAGTTGATTGTTTCGGAGGACCGGATGCGGCTCACGATTCTTTCACCGACACTCAGAAAGCCATCAACTATGCCATGACAGCCTTCCTGACCACCGGAGGTATCCGCGGCGGGAAAGTATCAATGGAAAAATTCACTCCCCGCACGTTCAACATGGGCTTTTCCCGAGAGGTTTACGAAAAGGTTGGTGGATTCCGCGAGATGTTCAGTGAGGATATAGACATGAGCACAAGAATAAGGAATGCGGGCTTCAGCATCGCCTTGTATCCTGACGTCTATGTCTATCATAAACGCAGGGTTGATATGAAGAAATTCTGGAAGCAGGTGCATGTGTTCGGAATGTCGCGCATCACTCTTGAACTTCTTTATCCGGGTTCAATGAAACTCGTGCATTGGCTGCCGGCTGTGTTTACCATAGGAGTTGTCGCCTTGATAATCGGATCCTTTTTCTGCAAATGGTTGCTGATCCCGTTGCTTCTCTATATCGTGGCATTATGGATAGGAGGCGTTATGGCGACTCGAAGTCTTAAAATTGCCACAATGGGTGTTGGCGCCGCTATGGTTCAGTTAACCGGTTACGGCAGCGGTTTTATCAAGGCATATGTCACCAAAATCATACTCGGGAAGGGACGCGATGTTGCTAAAGAGATAGAAATAAGGAAGGGGAGCAATGAAGGACTTTGACGTGCATCGAGACGATGCAAGACCAATGACGGTCAAGGATATGGATCCGGATGATCAGCCAAGAGAACGCGCGATCAAATATGGATGCAAGGTTCTCCCCACAGCTGACCTGTGGGCTCTGATACTTCGCACCGGACTTCCTGGAAAGCCGATAACGGATATGTGTCGTGACCTTATGCGCGCGTGCGACGGCAAACTCTTCAACCTTGAGAGAATGGAGCGAGGGCGTTTCATGAAAGTGAAGGGCATCGGCACCACAAAGGCATTGCAGATCGAAGCTGTGATGGAACTGATCAGGCGTTATTGCAAGGAAACGGTAGGAAACAGGATTCAAATCACCCGCTCGCAAGACATATATGATGTGATGCGTCATGAAATCGGTAATCTTTCCCACGAAGAGATATGGACGTTATATCTCAATCGTCGCAATGAGATTATTTCAATGGAGAGGATCACGCAGGGGAGTTCTGTCGCATCCGTGTTCGATCTTAAGAAAATTCTAAAGGAAGCATTGCTCCGCGATGCGGAAGGAATAGTGTTGTGCCATAATCATCCTTCGGGAAATCTTAAGCCAAGTGTTCAGGATGATCAGATAACGCGTAAAATGCGCGAGGGGTGCGTTTCAATGGATATTCGGTTTCTTGATCATGTGATTGTCACCGCATCCGGATTTTATTCTTACCAAGACGAAAGTCGCCTTTGATTCAGCGCAGTCTGTCGCGAATTCTGGCAGCTTCCTGGGAATTCAGGTCAATAGGTATGCTGTCGGTCGTGCCTGTTTCGGGATGATATCCCGCCTTAAGCAGATATTTTTTGAATAATATTCGACGCAGATGAATGTCTATGTCGTTTTCCGTTAAGTCTTCACGCTCCAAGGCTGCGATTATATTCTTGATTTCACGCCGCGTATCTGTAGGGGCGAGAATCATGTCTGCCCCTGCCTCAATCGCCTTGTCTGCGCCATATCCCTCAGCCCCCAGCATATTCATGGCATCTGTTAGCACCAGACCGTCAAACCCCATATCCGTGCGCAGCAGGTCTGTAATTACGGGTCGAGACACTGCAGCCGGCAACATTTCCGGATCAATTGCCGGGAAAGCAAGGTGACCTATCATGATCCCGGAAAGCCGTTGTTCTATATATCTACGGAATGGTTTGAGGTCAATGCTGTCAAGGCTCTGAAGACTGCGCTCTATATTCTGTTTTGCGCGGTGGCTGTCGCCGCGAGCAGCTCCGTGTCCCGGAAAATGTTTTGCAACGCTCATGATGTTGCCGCTTTCAAGTCCACGAGCATACGCTATTGACAAGGTTGAGACCCGTTCCGGATTGTTGCCGAACGACCGACGCCCGATATATGTTCCTTCCGATGTTATGTCGAGCACCGGACCAAGCACCATGTTGATGCCGATGCGCCGGCATTCACGAGCCATCTCGCTTCCATATTCATAAAGTATCTCCTCATCCGCATCTTCCGAAATTCGGGAGTTGATCGGAAATTCAGGGGCATCTTTGAGGCGCATGGCAAGCCCCCATTCCGCATCGATTGCTATGAACGGAGGCAGTGCTGACCATTTACTCAATGAGTCGGCTATGATGGATGCGGATTTTGAATCTCCCTTGAGTAGGATGATTCCTCCCACGCCAAGGTCTGCATATTCCTTTATCCTTAAAAGAGAGTAGGGATCAGCCGAGGCATATATCGCAGGCATAAAAAACTGCGCCGCTTTCCGCTCCTTGCTCATGGCAAGGATGGCGGAATCGGCACAGCGGTATGCATATTCGGTAAGATCGCTTTTGACGATTGTCTTTTGCGGTTCTTCTTTCGGTTCCTGCCGTTTCGGTGCGCATCCGCTTCCCGAAAGAAGCAGAGCTGCCATAACTGAAACGCAGAAACCGATGGCTTTCATTCTTTCTGTTGATTGATTTCTATATTGACATCCTCCACAAAACGGCTGAACGGATCAGCGCTCACGGGGATTCCAAGAGAAGTCAGATGCTTGAGGTATTTGAGCACATCCACGCACATCTCATGGTCTCCGCGCCAAAGCTCCGTATTATTAGCCATCGACACGAGGTCATCATTGCCGTGGGCAACATAGTCGATCGTAGAGACGACATATTCCTTTTCAGGATCCATTTCGTTGCCATCGATTATAACCTTCAGCAATTCCCCCTTTCCGTTGGTGACGACACGGATGTTTTCGCTCACTGCTTCACCTCCTTTTATCGCTGCGACCTTGAGGGCGTCAATGATATCCTTGCCCTTGATACTAATAATGATCATGCTGTTGGAGAATGGGAAAGTGGATAACATCTGTCCTTCAGTAATCGGTCCTTTGGTGATGGGCTGACGTATCCCTCCCACATTCATCATTGCCATGTCCACTCTTGGGAAATCTTTTCCACATGAGCGTATGCTGTCGGCTACTGACCGTCCTTTTGCAAGCGCGAAATCCGCTGTCCAGTTCGGATATGCACCCACACGAGTGTTGTTGGTCATATCCTGCACACTCCATGCAATGATGTTTGAATTGACGGAATCAACAACATGTCTGTAAGGAGCGAGGAAGTTTTCGATATTTTTGTCGTATGCTTCCGGAGAGAATCTGTCGGTTACCGGTATATATTCATAGTCAAAGTCATGATCCTTAATATCGTCAAGATCTATTTTTATATAACCGACATTACGCCCGTATTTCCCAGTCTGCGTTACGAGCACCGGCTTGCCAACAGCGTTCTCTATCCAGTAGGGGGTAGTTTCAGGAGTCTTCGGATCAACGAAAGTATGTGAGTGACCGCCGATGATGATATCAATGTCTTTGCTCTGGCGAGCCAGATCCATATCTGATGCCTTTCCTGGAATGGCTTCGTAACCGATATGTGTTACAGCCACAATGAGATCGCATTTCTTTTGTTTGCGCAGCATTTCCGCTACGGAATTCGCAGTAGCAATCGCATCTTTATATTGCATTCCAGCATAATTCTCTTTGGATATTAGGCTTGCAGGATCAACATTTATGCCTATGAATCCTATTTTCTTTTTTCCTACCTTCTTGATGACATATGGCTGGAAAAGTCCTTCTGCCGGTGTCCCTTTGAAATCATAGTTGGCAGAGAGTCGGGTGCCTTTTACATCTTTCCAATGAGCTGCAAGTTCTTCAAGTCCGTTGTCGAATTCGTGGTTTCCGAGAATGCGTATATCATAGTCCATCATGTTGAATATCGGATATTCCACATCTCCCTTGAAATATTTGAAATATAAGGTACCCTGCACCATATCGCCGGCATCCACAAGAATCACGTTCTTTTCTGCGCGGCGCACGGAGTCAATGATGGCTTTGCGAGGGAGGATGCCACCTCTGCCATTATTGTCGAAATCGATATTCGAATGGGTGTCATTGGTGGTAAGGATCACAAGGTCTTCCGCCGGAGCTGTCAATGATCCTCCTGCAAAAAGAGCGAGTGCCAGTAAGATTTTCTTCATAGTATTCGAATATGAGGTGCTATAAAAATATAAGGGTCCTTGGATTCCGGTGTCATTACAAACCTTAGAAACCCAAGGACCTTCTCTTATCGATTATTAGAATTCAATGAGGTCTTCACCTGTCATGTCTTTGGGCTGCGGAAGCTCCATAAGCTTGAGGAGTGAGGGAGCCACATCGGCAAGACGTCCGTCCTTGACCTTTGCATCTTTGTGAGAGCCGACGTAGATAAAAGGCACGGGATTGAGGGAGTGAGCGGTATTGGGCGATCCGTCCTCATTGAGGGCATGATCTGCATTGCCATGGTCTGCGATGATGATGGTTTCGTAACCATGCTTCTTGGCAGCCTCTACCACTTTCTCCACACAGGTGTCAAGAGTCTCTATGGCTTTCTCGATGGCGGAGTATACGCCTGTGTGTCCTACCATATCGCCGTTTGCGAAGTTAACCACGATGAAGTCGTATTTCTCGGTGTCAATCTGGGCAACGAGTTTCTCTGTCACTTCAGGTGCGCTCATTTCCGGCTGCAGGTCATAGGTAGCAACCTTGGGTGAAGGCACAAGAATGCGATCCTCTCCGGGGAATGGTTCCTCTTTTCCTCCATTGAAGAAGAAAGTGACATGTGCATATTTTTCAGTCTCTGCGATATGAAGCTGTTTCTTGCCCATGTTTGAGAGATATTCTCCCAAGGTGTCGGGCACATCAGATTTGGAGAAGAGGATGTGAACACCCTTGAAAGAATCGTCGTAGGGAGTCATGCAGTAATACTGAAGATCGGGAATCGGGTTCATGCCGTCTTCTGAGTGTTGCGTGAGTACGGTTGTGAGCTCTTTTGCACGGTCGTTACGATAGTTGAAGAAGATAACTACGTGTCCGGCGCCGATACGTCCGTCAACGAGGTCATTGACGATAGGTTTGATGAACTCGTCTGTCACGCCTTCTGCATAAGATTCTTCAACAGCCTTCACCATATTGTCGGCATGTTTGCCTTCGCCATATACAAGAAGGTTGTAGGCTTCCTTCACTCGCTCCCAGCGATGGTCGCGGTCCATAGCATAGTAACGTCCCACAACGCTTGCGATGGTGCCTGCGCTATGTTTGCAGTGATCCTGTATTTCCTGGAGGAACCCGGCTCCGCTCTTGGGGTCGGTGTCACGACCGTCCATGAAAGCATGGATGAATACCTTTTCAAGACCATATGCCTTGGCTGTGTCGCAAAGAGCATAGAGATGACCCAATGAAGAATGCACACCACCGGCAGAGCAAAGTCCCATGAAGTGAATGGGCACTCCGTTTTTCTGAGCGTAAGAGAATGCACTCTTGATCTCCGGATTCTCGGCAAAAGAACCGTCGGCAATAGCGCGGTTGATCTTCACGAGATCCTGGTAAACTACGCGACCTGCGCCGATGTTGAGGTGACCGACCTCCGAATTGCCCATCTGACCGTCGGGCAGACCTACGTTCTCACCGCTTGCCTGAAGTTTGGAATGAGGATACTCAGCCACGAGGCTGTCCATGTATGGAGTTGGGGTGTTAAAGATGACATCGTCTTTCTTATGATCTCCGATGCCATATCCGTCAAGGATAATCAATAATGCTTTTTTCGACATGATATATTTGTATTCTTTATTTAATTCAACTTATAAACCGCGCGTAGCGCAATTAGACTTCAACATTACGCTTGCGAAAGTTGACTTTATTTGTTATAACGCAAAATTAGCTATTTTTTCTCAAAATAACAACCCGCCCTGAAAAGGACGGGTTGTGTATTCGTTTTTTAGGAGAAAATTAGTTGTTCTCCTTGTCTTTCTTGACATAGCGCTCTTTGATGCGTGCTTTCTTACCGGTAAGGTTACGGAGGTAATAAAGTTTAGCACGGCGCACTTTGCCGTATTTCATAACTGTGATCGACTCGATGAAGGGAGATTCCATAGGGAAGATACGCTCAACGCCGATGCCGTCAGAAATCTTGCGGACAGTGAAACGCTTTTTGTCGCCCTGACCATTGATTTTGATTACAACACCACGATACTGCTGGATACGCTCTTTGTTACCCTCTTTGATACGATATGCCACAGTCACTGTGTCACCGGGGCCAAATGAGTCGAACTCTTTCTTGGGAGTGGCAAATGCCTCCTCTGCAATTTTGATTAAATCCATTTTTGTTATGACGTTTAAATTATTTGCAATATAAATAAGCTTCCTGTTCGGGCGCGGGGGACAGCCCCTTCAAATTTCTCCGGAGAGCGAATTTTATATCCCGTCTTATCAGAGATTGCAAAACCGACTGCAAAATTACAACTTTTATTTTAATTATGAAAGTTTTTTGTTAATTTCGCCAAAGATTAAATTAGAATAAAGGCTCCCCGGCTTTACTTGGGAGTGGTGACGCTATAAAAAGATGAATTTCGATACGGTTGCATCAATAAACGTAGATGGAAGTCTTGTTTCTTTCGACACACCGAAAGTTATGGGCATTGTGAATGTTACTCCCGATAGTTTTTATCCCGGAAGCCGCGTGGAGGACAGTGCGGATATCTCCGACAGAGTGCGGTTGATGCTCTCTGAAGGTGCGAACATTCTTGATATC
>DAWBVG010000343.1:0-2039 GCA_052279865.1 Muribaculaceae bacterium | reverse complement strand
CTTTTACCGGTACCGGTACGAACATATCTCCATACTGAGGCGTGGAGATGAGAAACACTTCATTGTCTGAATCATAACGTCCCAGAGTCATGGATGCTCGAAGATCAGCCGGTTTCTGACTATTGATGAAGAGCTGTTTTGCTTCTTCGGTGTATTGCGCTATGCGGTTATCACGTTCACTAAGTATGCGGTTGCGATAATCAGAAGTTTTCTCAAATTCACCTTTGATCTGCCATGCATCGATTTTCTTTTCAACATAATTTTTTGCGAAAGTTGAAAAACGTGGACGAATTGTAAGCGGCTGGGATATTGAATATGCATCGAGTTTATCATTGGATACTTGTTTGCCACCTACTTTTACTGTCCCGTCAGGAGCCACCCAAATGCTGTAAGAGGGAATCCTTGGTGCTGGGAACAGACCGTTATGGGTATGCTTGGGTACTCGTACTGATTCTGAAGCGACATTGCTAATTCTTGTCCATTTCTGACTCACGAAATCGTATATATAGACATTAGCTGTTACTGTAACTTGTTGTGTGGAAGTCGCTGCTGTTCCTTTCCGCAAGTCTCCGCCATATCTTGAAGTCTTGTCCTCTTCCAGGAAATATGCAAAATTACCATGAACAACCCTTTCCGACGGCAATGCGCGAAGTCCCGATGGAAGCGATGGAATCTTGCTTATATCTTCCAGAGAATAGGCTGATACGCGGAAACGAGCATTTTTAATACCTTCAGGATAATCCACGAATACATTCCATGTGATTTTTCCGTCTGGAGAATTTGTAAAATTATGAAGCTCTACCCATTCTCCACCATCCTGACTCATTAATAATTTAACCGCTCCGTCCTTCCCTGGCGTATAAAAGATATTTAGAGTCTCGTTATCAGCACTCAGATATGCATCTCCCAATAATTGTGCTGATGCTCCGATTGAAACTGATAGTAAGGCAGAACAAACTATATGTTTAAGCATATTGATATATAAATTGGAAATATGTTAGCGAAAAATTATTTGCGGCGTGTGGTTGTTCGTGTACCGGATTTTCGTGTTGTCGTGCCCTTTTTTGCAGGGATGCTCTTTCGTGCTGTTGTGCCGACTTTATTTGGCTGTGGTTTTATAAATTGAATGTTATTACCCTCAATCTTGACGATGGGACGGTCTTTGGATGTCGCATAGTCATATGTCTTGTCGAATCGCCATCCCGCCTGGGGATAATAGTTCATTATACAAGCAGTATATCCCCCCTTTACAACATTATCAAGATGAATCTCAATGAATTTGTTATTGTGAACTTTAGGCGTTACCGGCATTTTGTCGAGGTAAATAAAATTTGTATCGTAGCAAGAGATTTCAAGATTCCCTTTACTAACCTTATTATCGGGAAGTAGGGCATAGTAAGAACCGCCTCTGAATTCTGCTTTGCAAAGAGTATAATCTCCGTATTCTGTGCTGACCTTTAGTGAATCCGGCTGCCACAGGCCGGGTGCTGATATAAATTCGGTACATCCTATGTCTGTTCCGCCAAAAGCATTGCTTGTATGGGAATACAAATCTGGCGCGGTAATACTGACAGTGTATCCCCTATTGATAAGTGCGGATCCCGGTTCTATTTTTACCTCCGATCCTGTATAACTGAAACCTTTGTTTTCTTTTGTCAGCAGGATTATACCCTTTTGGGCATCAAGTTCAGGCACACCTGTTCCATAATCCATTGCGCAGTTAAGCAACGGCACATCTTCCTGACCTCCGGCATAGACATTATTCTTACCATTATTCCAGAAAGCGCAGTTGATTATCTGATAATTAGAGGGATAATAACTTTGTAATTCGATGGCACCATGGTTGTCGATGAAGGTGCAGTTGCTGAATAAGAAATCCGGTCGTGCAAGATTGATAAATCCCCGGCTATCATAGTCTTTCTCGGTATTACCTATAAACAGACAATTATAAAAAGAAGCATTACTATGAATATTTACATTATGTTGATGGGCATGTGTGACCTCGTTATAAAGGAACTCACAATTTGAAAAATTAACTT
>DAWBVG010000342.1:0-3855 GCA_052279865.1 Muribaculaceae bacterium | reverse complement strand
CTCGAATATGTAGCTAAGGTCTATACCTGCCAGTTTTATTTTCAATGCATCGACCGGCGATGCAGACACGCGTCCGTTAATAGTCACAAACTGTCCGGCGTGCCATATTCTGATATTGTCAACATCAACAACATCTCCTGAGTAATCCAGACCCGCCCTGTCGATACGCCATTCTGATCCATTCAGACGGAATGAAGATGGCGACACTCTTAAAGCTACGTCAGGCTTTCCTGTAAATTGATTTTTTGTTATCTGAGCATCGAGTTTAACATTACCCTCTGCCGTTTTATTTTTTTCAAAAGTCCAGTCAATATCAGATGTAATATTGTCGGCAAGTGCTGATAAAACAACATGTAGATTAGCATCATCGTTCTTAGCTGGCACTGTGCTCGAAATCTCGCCCTTCATTCCATTTATACGATCACCGTTAATATTGATTTTGGTGTTTCGTATCATTTTGTTTCCCTTCACGAGATAGGGAGCATCGATACCTAACGCCAGCTTACCGTCCGCGCCCATCACATCCCCGGCAATCTCTATATTTGAGTATGGTTTCACAGGTAGGGAAAAGAATTCGGCAAATTCGTCATTAGGACTAATCGTCAGATCAAGCTTCGCGAAATCCTGACTCCCGGAAATTGTATCGCCGGCAACAAGCGAAGGAACAGACCTCACAATGAGATCTTTCGAGAACTTAGCAAGATTCCCGAATGTAAATGCACCTTCAAGTTTTCCATTTATAAAATCGCTGCTGATCGAATATCTCTTGACAGTATCCACACACTCTGACAACAATGAAAGAGAAGAAAGATGAAGACCCTTCTCTCCAGCCTTTTCAAAGTTGACGGAATTTAGGTTAATGGAGCCGGTTAAATTATCGATATTGTTGCCGGTGACATCAGCCACTAAGTTTGCCGCCAGATCATACCCTTTATACTTAGGAAGAACACCATATTTTGACGGAATAAAATTATGAATATCAGTGTCAATACGCCATTGTGAATCTTCCTTATCAAGAATAATATCCACGTGAGAATCAAGACTCACGGATTCATCATCAACAACAAGAAGACCGGCTATGGATTTGCCGTTTTTTTCTCCGCTCAGTGATATATTGTCAATTGTTTCACCATTATATTCGAAGTTGGAGATTACTGCATCAACCGCAGCATCCATATCTTTGCCTTGCACGTTAAAATCAATGGTGGACGTCAACGATAATGTGCCTAACTTTTCATTGGCGATAAGTTTTCCGAGATCAAAATTCTCAGAATTTACATCACCTGATAGTGTAAATAATTTTGCAGATCTCCATGACAATCCACAACCTGCATCCAGATCTCCGACACCGGAAAGTATCTCCACATCAACATCGGATTTCTGTTCAGGCATTGACAGATGCACATTTGCTTTCAGTTTTAAATCGCCAAGACGACAGATCATATCTACGATATTCTTTTTGAGTCCTGGCAATAAAGGAATGATTGCATTTGTCTTTTCGGATGATGATGTCAACTCCAGATCTTCAATTTCTCCTTTCAGTTTTTTAATTTCGGGAGCGCCTTGCAGTCTGCCTCTCAAACTTAAATTAAAATCATTAAAGCCATCCCTCAATACAAATTGCTCAAGATAGATGTCACTGGTCTTTCCTGAAATATCAGCATCAAACTTATATTCCCCGCTAAAAGAAGCCAAAGGAGCATAGAAGCACCTGAAATCAGCAGGCGATAATCTCGAAGCAGAGATCTGCACAAGGTGATTGCCGGTATCAAGAGCCTGCAAAATATCTTTAAAAGATTTAAACTGCAGGTGAATATCAGAAATCTTTATATCACTTCCCGGCAATCTCAATGCTATGTCAACCACATCAAGCGACCGCGGAGTTATATGAGCCATCATTGCCAATTTCTCCACTGACAAACCGCAGCGTTCTCTGAAGGAAAGTCTTCTCAAATCAACTATAAAATCATCATTTTTAAGTTGCGGGAGTGTGACATCAGCCTTAAAATCATTTAGTTCTATATGATTGTTATCAAATGTCAAAGGATTGTCCTTACGCGGAGCGCTAAGGATATCATAAGAAAGTCTCGACTTTCTTATCACCACATTATGAAGCTTTAAATCAAATTTTGTTGGTGGTTTGTTTTTATCTTTCGGGGCAAGAGCCTTGATAATAAAATCTATATTTAAGGGAGATTGCGCAGTCTCCTTCCAGACCCTGCCGTCAAGTCCGATGACTTCAGCATATGTTATTTCAATCTTATGGTCATATATAAGGCGCCAAAGATGGATTCCGGCACCAAGAGTGCCCACGGAAATGCATTTCTCATTTTTAGGGGTATAAATATCCACATCCGAAAGGCGCACTTCATTAAATGGAAATATCTTCAAGGATCCGATCTCAACTTTTGAACCTAAAAAAACAGAGACTTCTTTCTCCACCCGGCTCTTCACATCCTTCTGCACGTTGGGTATGGAAAGCACTATGTATAAACCCACATAGATAGTCACCGCTATGATTATAACGGTGAACAGAAAACTGCGTAGAACCTTATAAGTAGTTCTTAATGCCGACATATGACTACAAAATTACTAAATTTCCCTGATTACATCGGTATTTTAAAGTATATTTTATCTTATTTATTGAAAAATTGAAAAGCATTTCTTAACTTTGTAATCATAAACAAGCTTAAAAAATGAGTGTAGCTATTCTCGGAATAGAATCATCATGCGATGACACATCGGCGGCAGTAATCGTCGACGGATTGCTTCGCAGCAACGTTATCGCAAGTCAGAAAGTGCATGAGGCATATGGAGGAGTCGTGCCCGAACTTGCCTCCCGTGCCCACCAACAGAACATAGTGCCGGTTGTATCGGAAGCGCTGCGTCAGGCAGACATCACAAAAGAAGAACTTTCCGCCATAGCCTATACACGCGGACCGGGACTCCTCGGCTCGCTATTGGTCGGCACATCCTTCGCCAAAGGTATGTCAATCGGACTTGACATTCCTTTGATTGATGTCAACCATCTACATGCTCATGTCCTTTCTCATTTCATTAAGGTCAACCCGGAGGACGAGACTCCGGAATATCCTTTCTTATGCCTGCTGATATCTGGTGGTAATTCCCAGATTATTCTTGTAAAGAGCATGTCTGAAATGGAAATCCTCGGGAAAACCATCGATGATGCTGCCGGAGAAGCTTTTGACAAGTGTGCAAAAACGATCGGTCTCCCCTATCCGGGTGGTCCACACATCGACCGTCAGGCAGCCGAAGGCAATCCAAAAGCTTTTCAGTTTAGCAAGCCACACATTCCGGATCTTGATTACTCTTTCAGCGGGCTTAAGACATCATTCCTCTATACTGTTCGCGACCGTCTTAAGGAGAATCCTCGTTTCATTGAAGAAAATATGGCTGATCTGTGTGCATCCCTACAAGCCACGATCATTGAGATTCTTCTCAACAAGCTCAAGAAAGCTATAAAAATGACAGGAGTGAAACATGTTGCCATAGGTGGAGGAGTTTCAGCGAACTCCGGAGTGCGCAATGCTGTTGAAGAATTGTGCAAGAGCATGAATGTGCGCCCTTGGATACCACCGCGTGCGTTCACCACCGACAACGCAGCCATGGTTGCCATTGCCGGATACCATAAATATCTTAATAACGAATTCAGTCAACTCGGGCTTCCTCCATTTGCCCGTGTTTCAATATAAGAAGCTGTTTAAAATTAAAAGTTAAATTTGGGGCGATGACAAAGAAAAGCACATCCGATCATAAAGAGACCCGACATGTTGTGATATATGGATACACCAAACAGGAACTTTCCAAAATCATTCAACATTTCGAGGCAGCTCT
>DAWBVG010000341.1:0-7468 GCA_052279865.1 Muribaculaceae bacterium | reverse complement strand
GAATTCTCATCTCTTTCTGGCAATTGCGAAACATGCCACTTCTCCCCTCACAATCAACGTTACAGACGAATACGGCAACGTCCACACCCGCATAATGGAACGTCCGAAACAATTCTCAATATCCGAATACACTCCGAATAAAGAGATGAGTTCCTTAGTTGACACTGAAATAGATGAAGCTGGAGTAAAAACCGAATTCTTCGATCTGACCGGCATGAGGATATCAAATCCGGGAAAAGGGCTCTATGTAATGAAAAAGGGAACAACAACTTCAAAAATATTAATAAAATAAAGACATATGAAACTGTTAAAGACGCTTGCTTTCACCTTAACCGGAATGATCGCTGCCGGGATTACCGGATGTTCGGAGAATGAAGAGAACATCATCCGTCCTGTAATCCCAACAGGTCCGGAGACGGAACCTGCCGTCGGAGAAGTAATGCCGGGCTGGAGAGAAGGCTATTTTGAAATCCACTCTATAAGTTCGGGACGAGGAGAAGCGAACCTCTATATCTATCCCGATGGCACAACATTGCTCATTGATGCTGCCGGCTCTCTCGTAACGCAGCAGATATGCGACGACAAAAGTGCAGGAGGAGTAACTCCCGCACGTCCCGGATGGCATATCTCCTGCACGGATGTTCTTGCCGACTACATCACTCACTACAATCCAAGAGGAACAAATGTGGATTATTATCTCAACTCTCATTTTGATGAAGACCATATGGGATCCTGGCCCGAAAAATATGAGGAATATGCCGACTTCCCGAAACATCCACAAGGCAACTTCTATCTAAACGGGATTGCAGGACTTGGAACAAAAATCAAATTCGACAAGATCATTGACCGCGACTACACATTGCCCGTTACTATAGGAACGACAGACCGCATAAAGGATTACCAACGTTTTCTCAAATGGACAATGGCTTTCAACGGCACTGTCTATGAAAAAGCTCTCCCCGGGCATGATGACCAGATTGTGATGAAATACAATCCGGAAAAATACCCCCAGTTCAAAGTCCGTATCCTCTGCGCAAGTGGTTATGCATGGACCGGTAACGGAACTGAAACCCGACGAACCATACCTGTATCGCGTGAAGAAATCACAAAGGCTTCGCCCGATGAAAATATCTACAGCGTTGCAGTGCAACTTGATTACGGCAATTTCAATCTATACACAGCAGGCGACCTCCAGCACGAACACCGGGCAGGTTATGAATGGATGGATGCCGAAGAACAGATTGTGCCTGTTGTCGGAGAAGTGGAAGTGATGAAAGCGAGCCATCACGGATCAACAAACGCAAACAGTGAGAATCTCATAAATAAACTGCGTCCTCAGACGGTATGGGTGAACCCTTGGAGAACAGAACAGCCCGGCGCACCGGCAGTGCAGAGAATGGTAAATGCAAATCCTGATGTTAATATTTTCTGCACAAACATTGATGAAGGAAGCAAAGCTCCACTCTCCCCTTATGCTGAAAATTTCAAGTGCTGGAACGGGCATGTCGTGATGCGTGTTTATCCCGATGGTCATTATATGGTCTATGTGCTTGACGACAACGATCAGAACTATAAGGTGAAGTCTATTTTCGGACCTTACCAAAGTAAATAAATCAAGAAGCGATATATACAATTCATGGATGTAAAGGCATAAACTGGTCCTTCGCCTTTACCAATACGGTAAAATAGTTATCGTAAAAAAGATTGTTCAAGTGATTTGCTGAAAATATCCGCGGGCGAGTTCCGCCTGCGGATATTCTTTTTCAAACAGTTGTTAAACAATTTATTCGTGTATGAAAAAAATATTTACAATTTTAGCCATTGCGGCTTCCTTGCAGGGAGTATCTGCAGGCACGACAATAACACTGGGAGATGTTGAGCTAATACTCGACACCATCTATCATGCAAAAATTGGACCCGGCATGACAAGAACACAACTGCATCTCAGCGGATCACAACCAATTGATGTGCACTATATCACCATCGACAGAAACTCAAAAGGCATATCTTTCAGGGCTACCAGAGGAACATCTGCCAACGGTTTGGAGAGAACATCGGAAATGGGTAAACGCATAACCGGAAATGGACAAATCGCCATCGCGGGCATCAACGCAGATTTCTTCGATGTGACCTCAACCTATCCGGATGGTTCAACAAGACCGAGAATGACTACATATACCACCATTATAGACGGGGAGATTCACCGCACAAGCCCACAAGGACACCAGTTTGTTGTAGATGCGTCAGGCGACCCATACATAACCTTGCTTGACTTCTCCAGCGGCACTGTCACTTGCGGGGAACGATCCGTATCTTTGGGTGGCGTAAACATCGAAAATATCAATTATTCCGGTGACTCAGCTCCCGACAATGCAGTAACTCTCTATACCGGAAAGGGTTGGAAATCAACATACCAATCGCAATATGAAGGAAATTGTGCCGAGATTGCAGCTGTTCCTCTTGATGACAATTTCCTTAACACCGGATCAATATGCTCATTCCGAATCAAAGGAACGGCTGAAATTTCGGGAAATATGACCATCCCTGAAAATGGATGCGTTCTTTTCGGCAGAGGTGCCGGGAAAACATTTATTGAATCCTTATCAGAGGGAGATATTGTTACCATAAACCCCGAAATACGAAATCAAGACGGAAAATCTCTTATCCCCGTCCTTTCGGTAGGGGGTAATCCTCCGGTAGTTTCAAAAGGAATCGCTCTTGAAAGTGATGGCACACGTCCCGATGCGATCGATCTTCATCCCCGCACCGGAGCCGGCATCAGTAAAGATGGATCAAAAGTAATTTTCATGACAGTGGATGGTCGCGGAGTTTCAGTGGGAGTCACTACCCGGCAGTTAGGCGATCTCCTTGTTCATGCCGGTGCTGAAGAAGGTTTGAATTTTGATGGAGGGGGATCCTCCACCTGCTGGACCTCCCCTTTCGGTGTGATAAACAAATGCAGTGATGCAGCGGGAGAAAGAACAGTCGCCAACTCTTTGTTTGCGGTAGCAGAAGGGGATACAGCGGATAAAACAATTGCTGAGATACGTTTCGAAGGATGGAAATATAGCTTAATGCAAGGGGAAACACTCACACCTGTAATATATGGTTATAATGCAGCAGGAATCCTTGTTGATACAAATCTTGATGGCGCAATCTTAACATGTCCCGAATCGCTCGGCACCATTGATAATTCCAAGAAGAAACTTACTGCCACTGAAGCCTCAGGTATGCTCAAAGCAGAATATAACGGATTGGAAACGCAAGTGCCGGTAGAAATACTTCCGGTAGATTTCAAAGAATTGTCTTCAAATCCATCGAGTTGGTCAATTACAAAAACACAAGTAAAAACCGCAACCCTTTCCAATAGTAACAACACTTTGATTCTTGATTACCAGATGGGTCCAACTGTCAGTAACCCATCCATAACCATGCGAAATGCCCTCACAATAGAGGGGAAACCTTTGGGAATGCGAATCGGAGTTGCGTCAAAGACATCAGTTGGCACAGAGGTATCTGTGGCAATAAAAGCTGCCAACGAATCCACGCCAAAAACATTTGAAATAGAAGAAAAAGATGTTCCATCCTCCGCGATAATTAAATTTGCGGACAAATTCGATCTTTCCGATGAAGCTGTCTATCCTTTGACATTCTCTTTCATCTCAGTGAAACCTGCAGAGGCAAAGGCAGAAACAGGACAAGTAACATTCTCAAACTTGGATTTCATTTATTCAAAATCAAGTGGAATAGATGAGATTAATTCAGATAATATTGATATAGACAATATGACCGAAGAATGGTATTCCATCACCGGCGTGCGCATGGATCCTGACAACCTCACTCCGGGTATCTATATCCGTCGCAAAGGTTTTTCAACAAACAAAATCCTTATCAAATAAACCCTCCTAACTAAACCCAAATCTAAATACTCTTCTAATAAATCTTAACATGAATTCTAAAAATCTTAAACATATATTCGCCTCCTCGCTGTTATTATGCACTCTGGCTGGATATGCTCACAAGACAACACCTGAATGGATCCGCAATGCGGTTTTCTATGATATATATCCGAGCTCCTTTATGGATTCCGATGGAAACGGCATCGGTGATCTGCCCGGAATTATTTCCAAACTCGATTATGTGAAAAGTCTTGGTGTGGACGCCATCTGGATGAATCCCATATTCGAATCGGGATGGTTTGATGGTGGCTACGACATCAAGGATTACTTCAAGGTCGATCCACGCTTCGGATCAAATGCGGACGTGAAGCGTCTTGTTGAAGAGGCTCACAAAAGAGGATTAAAAGTATGTCTTGATCTTGTTCCGGGACATTCCTCCAACCAGGCTGAATGGTTCATAAAATCTGCAACCGAAGGACCCAACGGACGATATGCCGACTATTACATATTTTCAGACGTGATTTCAGCAAAAGACAGCGCCGACATCGTCAAACGTCAGGCACTGGAAGATCCCGACAATTCAAAACTGGGTCCCTGGGTGCCGACGGAGGAAGCAAAAACCGGGAAGCCTCTTAATGGGAAATATCGCGGCAACTTTTACCTCAAGAACTATTACCCCTGCCAGCCTGCCCTCAATTTCGGATATGCAAACCCGGATCTTTCCAAGCCATGGCAACAACCGGTAGACGCACCCGGACCTAAAGCCGTTCGTCGTGAACTCAGAAACATCATGGCATATTGGTTTGATCTTGGTGTGGACGGTTTCCGAGTGGACATGGCGGCATCTTTGGTCAAAAACGATAAAGACAAAAAAGAGACCATGAAGCTCTGGAAAGAGATGCGCGAATGGATAGACCGGGAATATCCAGGGAAGGTGCTTATCTCCGAATGGGGAGTTCCGGAACAGGCTCTTCCTGCCGGATTCGATGTCGATTTTCTTCTTATACACCGCAGCCCTGGATTCAAACAACTAACGCGAGGATCGGTAAAAGATAAATCAGTCGGAGAGGATGCCTATTTCGTCAAGAATGGCAAAGGTGGCATCGACAAATTTATCGAAGAATATGGCAAGAAATATAACGACACACGTGATTTCGGATATATATCCCTCTTTTCTGCTAATCATGACATCAATCGTCTGAATTCCGAGGGACGTAACACACCAGACCAGATTAAGACATTCATGACTTTCCTGCTTACAACCCCATGCGTGCCGTTCATCCATTATGGGGATGAGATAATGATGCGTAATGTTAAAGGACTTCCAAGCGTTGAAGGGTCACGTGAAGAGAGAAGCGGCACACGCACACCGATGCAGTGGGACAACTCCCCTTCTGCCGGATTCTCATCTGCGTCTCCCGAAAATCTATATCTTCCCGTATTCACCGACAATGGCAAGCTCACAGTTGAAACGCAAGACAAGGATCCTAATTCAGTTTTGAATTTCGTTCGCGAACTTATAAAAGTTCGCCATGAGCATCCTGCATTGGCGAATGATGGTGACTGGCAAACCATAAGCGACATCAGCAAGCCTTATCCCTGGATATATTCAAGGAATGATGGCAAAGATACATATGTTATTGCTCTTAATCCGGGAGAAAAGAAAGCTGAAGCTACCATAGAAATTTCTGCGGCAAAAAAGCTGCAACCGATTCTCGTAAACGGCAAAGCCACCGCAAACATAACAAAGAAAGGCATCCAAATCAAACTCGACGGCATTTCTTCCGCTATTTTAAAAGTAATTAAATAAGTAAGAAAATTTAACCCCTCATGAAACAGATATTGTCATTTGCTGTCATTTCCGCATTCTCAGGATTGACTCTGGCCCAGAGTCATCAGAAACCGAATGTTATCTTCATACTCATGGATGATGCAGGAATAGGTGATTTTGGATGTTACGGACAAGAAAAAATCGAGACACCCAACATTGATGCCCTCGCCACCAGAGGAGTGCGATTTACGGATATGTATTCTACCGCCCCTCTTTCCGGACCGTCACGATGCGGATTGATAACAGGTAAACATATGGGGCACGCTCAGATTCGCCATAATATCAACATCCATCATAAACTTGATTTCACCGCCCTGACAAACGACTCTACTCTTGAAGGTCAAGTGCCTCTCGCTGAAAACACACCCACTCTCGCCTCTGTATTGAAAACCTCGGGATATAAAACCGGCATGGTGGGAAAATGGGGTCTTGGCACCGTGTTGAGGGCAACGCCCGAAACAATGGGTTTCGATAATTTCTACGGATACATATGCCAGATGATGGCTCACAGCTATTACCCACCTTTTCTCTGGGACAACGGCAAACGCCAATATCTTGACAATGAGATAATCGAACCTGACACTCCCCTCGATCCGGGAGCAAATCCTCTTGATCCGAAAAGCTACGACAAATATGTCGGTAAAATATATTCTCCTGATCTGATGTACGACAGAGTTATTGATTTTATCGATACCAACAAAGAGAATCCATTCTTTCTTATGTGGACCACGACTCTCCCTCATAGTCCTCTTGCCGCTCCTAAACGCTGGATTGATCATTACGTGAAGAAATTCGGTGATGAAAAACCAACAGAAGGAAAGAAATATTATCCCAATAGATATCCTCATGCCACATACGCCGCAATGATCTCTTACTTTGACGAGCAGGTCGGCAATATGATTGCTGAATTAAAGAAACTGGGCATTTACGAAAACACAATGATCATTTTCACCAGCGACAATGGTCCGGCGCACAACTCCTGCTCCTCTGGAGAATGGTTCGACAGTGCGCGACCCTTCAGCGCAGCAAAGGGGTGGGGAAAATTCTCATTGCGTGAAGGAGGAATACGCATGCCTTTTATCGTGACCTACGGTTCGAAACTCACTCCGAAGGTATCGGATCACGTGGCAATGTTCTGCGACGTAATGCCAACTCTTTGTGACCTTTCCGGAACAAAATGCCCTGAAACTGACGGAATATCCTTTTTGCCTACTCTTGTGGGGAAGAAACAGCCACAACATAAATTCTTATATTTCGAATATCCCGGGGGTGAGGGATGGATAGCCGTGAGATGGGGTAAATGGAAAGGACATCTCCACCGTGTCAAGACAGATAAAGCCAATTGGGAACTATTCGATATTGTGACTGACCCACGGGAACAAAATAATCTTGCGGAGAAGCATCCTGATGTGCTTGACAAGATGTGGGCTTTCATTAATGACTCTCATCGACTTTCTCCCCATGAGGAATTCAATTTCGATCTCCCTCAAAAGCCATAATAGCTATCTTATTTTACACAACAGAATATTAATAATCAATATACTACACAAATATTGTATTATTAAAATTATCAAAACAAGATTGATTTGTAAGTGTTTCATGTCGTTCTTGTAAGGGATTAATCAAAAAATATAGCTAATTTTACGGAGGTAAGAAGCTTGAAAATATCAGTAAATATACAATCAAGTATGAAAAGCTCAGGTATTTTCTAAGAAACAGTTTAAATTTATTTTCGAGG
>DAWBVG010000340.1:0-7647 GCA_052279865.1 Muribaculaceae bacterium | reverse complement strand
GGTTCCGGTTTAGGTTCCGGTTTAGGCTCGGGCTTCGGTTCCGGCTTGGGTTCGGGCTTAATCTCCGGTTTTGGTTCCGGTTTTGGTTCGGCTGCAGGTTTCGCTTCAGCGGTAGCAGCAGGTCGGGGTTTGTCAAGGTCTATATGACCAACCACCCTCGGACCGGCAGACGTAGGAACGGAGGCTTTGATTTCCTCCGCAGCGATGCGTTCTCTGTTTTTCTCCTTGCGTTCTTGTTTTTTAGCGGCGCCAAAGTCGTCGGATTTCTCCTTTATACCCTTGTCTTTGCTGAATTCCTTTGTGAGGATTTCCACCGCATCTTCATCGATACGGGTGTTGGGGCCGGGATTTTCTTCTATCTCGACATTGTTTTTGCGCAGGAATTCCACCGCGGTGTTGATTCCTACATTGAGGTCTTTTGCTACTTTGCTGATCTTTATGCGCATATGTAATTTTTGTGGTTGCTTATTAATTAGTCTTCAAACTCGGCGCGGAGCACCTCAAGAACGTGCTGCAGCGTGGAGTCTTCCAGATCTGCCTGATCGAGCACATGCTGGGGCGCGTTGAGCACAGCCTTTGCAGTGCCGAGACCGAGGTCTTTAAGGGCTTCGATAACCCATTCGTCGATTTCATCGTTGAACTCATCGAGGTAGATGTCTTCTTCTCCGGGCTCGATGTCGCGGTAAACGTCGATCGAAAAACCGGTGAGCATGGATGCCAGACGAATGTTCATGCCTCCTTTGCCGATTGCGAGGCTGACCTCATCGGGATGAAGGAACACCTCGGCTTTCTTCTCCTCCTCGTTGAGACGGATAGAGGAGATCTTGGCGGGACTGAGGGCACGCTGGATGTAAAGCTGAGGATTGGCGGTGAATGAGATCACATCGATATTCTCGTTGCGAAGCTCACGCACGATGCCGTGGATGCGGCTACCTTTGATGCCGACGCAAGCACCCACAGGGTCGATGCGATCGTCATAGCTCTCCACTGCTATCTTGGCGCGCTCACCGGGAATGCGGGCTACATCCTTGATTATGATAAGACCGTCGTGGATCTCGGGCACCTCCTGCTCGAAAAGACGACGAAGGAAGCGCGGATCCGTGCGGCTGACAATCACCTTGGGATTGTTGTTGGGATTGTCAACACGCTTTACGATGGCGCGGACCATATCTCCCTTATGGAAGAAATCACCGGGAATCTGCTCCTCCTTGGGCATGATGAGCTCGTTCTGCTCTTCATCGAGGAGAAGCATCTCGCGTTTCCATATCTGATGAACCTCGCCGGTGATTACCTCACCTTCAAGTTCTTTGAATTTTGTATATATCGCGTCTTTCTGAAGATCAAGGATCTTTGACTGCAGAGTCTGGCGGAGGTTGAGGATGGCGCGTCTACCGAATTTCTCAAAGAAAATCTGTTTGGTCACATCTTCTCCGATTTCGCATTCGGGGTCGATTTCGCGGGCATCGGTGAGACCGATCTGCATATCCTTGTTTTCAACCTCGCCGTCGGGCACAACCTCGAGGTTCTGATAGATCTCGCAGTCGCCCTTGTCGGGATTCATGATGACGTCGAAATTCTCATCGGATCCAAACATTTTTGCCAGCACATTGCGGAATGATTCCTCAAGCACTGATATCATAGTGGTCTTGTCGATGTTCTTGAGCTCTTTGAACTCGGCGAACCTGTCGACCATATTCACTGTCTCTGCTTTCTTTGCCATTTACTTTATATAATGTTATTTTTATTCTAAGATTTTAAGCTTTAGGTTTTAGATTTGCATCTATTTTTTTTCTAACGCCTAATGCCTAACGCCTAACGCCTAATGCCTAATGCCTAAAATTTAAAGACATACTTGACCGAATTAACGGCATCGTAGGGGAATTTGAACTCTTTCGTCACTTCCACAGGACGCTTTGCGCCTTCGGGGCGCTCTTTGACCGTGGCAACGATTGCAAATTCCTCTTCGCCGGCTTCTGCGAGAATGCCGGTGTATTTCTTTCCATCGCGGGCAAGCACCTCAACCTCATTGCCAAGGTTTTTCTCATATTGCTTGCGGACGCGGAAGGGAGATGTCAACCCTGCTGAACCCACTTCAAGTTCGTAATCCTCCGGTTCACGGGGGAATTCTTCTTCTATCCGGCGGGTGAGCGATACGCAGAAGTCGATATCAACGCTCTCAAACGAGTCGATGTCAACCTTGATCTCGTTTGATGCCGAGACGCTTATTCCCACAAGGAAATACTGAGTGCCGTCAAGTTCTTTCTCTATGAACTGTTCTAAAGCTTTCTTGTCAATCATATTAAAAACAAGGAGGAAAGGTGTCTAAAAACAAGGAGGAGACATATGTCCCCTCCGGAATTCTATGCAAAGATAATAAAAAATCCCCGTTTTCTTTATATTTATGGCTGCATGTGCGGAGAATATGGAGGAATTAGGCTTAAAAATAACAATTGTTAACAAATTTTAATAATATTTAAATCTTATTTTCAAGCCAAGCATCGATTAGGCGGCGAGAAAGTGAGGGCAAGGTGGGAAGAAGGGGTGGATTCTCGCGCGAGAACCATCCTCCATCGGTGAGTTCGCCATCGGCGAAAGATAGTTCACCGGTTGAATGCTCTGCCGTGAAGGCGATCATCAACTGCGACGGGAAGGGCCATGATTGACTTCCGAAATATTTGATATTGCTGATTTTCAGGGATGTCTCTTCATCTACTTCGCGGGCAACGCATTCTTCAAGTGATTCGCCGGTCTCTACAAATCCGGCTACAAGCGCGAACACAGGGCGAGAAAAATTACGCGCGTGAACGAGCAGGGCTTTCTCGCCACGTTTTATGAGCACAAGGATTGCCGGTGACAGATAAGGGAAATCTTCACGACCACACGACGGACATTTGACGGAGATTTCTGTTGACGGCTGCATCTGCGTGCCGCATGAACCACAGAAGCGGTGTGTATCTCGAAAATACTGCAGCTCAGCATTGCGCGCCTCCCGTTTCCATTCCTCTTCAGAGACATAGTTCCAAAGCTCGCGCAATCCAACCTCCCGGCTTACCTCCTTGCCGTTGCTATCCTTCTCGAATACTTTGTATTTCATGTCCTTTTCTTTAACCTTTTCTCTATGCCTCTAACCTCTCACTTCTTACCTTTTCCTTTTTACTTTTTACTTCTTCAATAGTTGTTACGCCATCTCTGCGTCGATACTCTGAAGGAACTCGCCGAGGGCAGGATTCTCGGTTATGATTTTCTTGAGAAATTCCTGTGGCGGGAGGGGTTTCAGAATCTCCGACTTCTCATCGATATGGGTTTCGAGGGAGAGGTGGTCATTTTTGAGATAGTCGCGAAGAAAGGTAACAAGCTTCTGCATTGATGATTCAAATGCCTGCAGCTGTGCAGGATGTTCGACCATCAGGGAATAGCATGTGTCAGACTTCTTCTCACGACGCGCCACGCGCATAGTGCTCAGAAGAATGTGCATGTCGCTATGGTTTGTCATAAATGCTTGCCATGCTCTTTCGAAATCCTGTTCGGAGAAGGGGGTCTCACGTTTTTCAAGAGTGTAGACTGGTGTCTCCTCCGGTTTGTCGCTGAGTCTGAAAGCACGAGGTCTACCTTTGGGAAGAGGTTTGTGCTCATGTCGAGGTTCCGGAGGAGTGACTTTAGGCGGTTCCGGGATTTTCGGGGATTCCGCGATTTTGGGAATCGGAACCGCCGGAACTTCATGCTTTGGCTCTGGAGAATATTGAGGCTGAGGATCTTCTGTGACTTGCGGTTGGTTAGCATGTTGGGCAGGAGTATCGTTGACCTCCCGGCGTGGTGTTTCCAACGGATTGCGGAGGGAGGGGAGTTCCTCCGCCTGGTCAAAAGGGGGCGTGGCGGGTTTTAGGAGCTGGCAGAGGCGTATGAGCGCAACCTCCACAAGAAGCTGCTTGTTGGAGGATGTGCGATACGCGTAGTCGGCATCGTTAAGTATCTTCATCGCCGCGTAATACCATTGCAGCGGGAGTTTGGCTGTCTGAGCCTTGAAAGAGGCGGCAGTGTCGCTGTCGACTTCAAGCAAGGGGATGGTGCGGGCGTCGGCGGCTACCATCAGGTCGCGAACATGGTTGGCAAGACCGTTGATGAAGAATAGGGAATCGAAACCTTTGTCGCGTATCTCTTTGTATATGAGTAGTGCGCCGGGGACATCGCCTGTGGCAAAAGCGTCAACAAGCCGGAAATAGAAGTCGTAATCAAGAACGTTGAGGTTGTCGATTGCCGATTCGTATGTTATCACGCCCCCAGATGATGCCGCAACCTGGTCGAAGATCGATAAGGCATCGCGCATTGCTCCGTCAGCCTTACGGGCGATTATGCCGAGGGCACGAGGATCTGCTTCTACTCCGCGGTCGTTAGCCACATATTTGAGGTGCTCAACCATGTCGTCGACAGTGATGCGCTTGAAATCATATATCTGACAACGGCTGAGGATGGTAGGTATCACCTTATGTTTCTCGGTAGTGGCGAGAATGAAGATGGCATACTTTGGCGGCTCCTCAAGTGTTTTGAGGAATGCGTTGAAAGCCTGAGACGAAAGCATGTGCACCTCGTCGATGATGAAGACCTTGTATTTGCCTTGCTGAGGCGGGACGTTCACCTGCTCGATGAGATTGCGGATGTCGTCAACACTGTTGTTGGAAGCGGCATCAAGTTCGATGAGGTTGAACGAATTACCTTTTGAAATCGCGAGGCATGAATCGCATTCTCCACAAGCCTCACCGTCGGCAGTAGGGTGGAGGCAGTTGATTGTGCGTGCGAAGATGCGGGCACAGGAAGTCTTGCCGACACCTCTTGGTCCACAAAAAAGATACGCCTGGGCAAGACGTCCGGACGAGATTGAATTTTTCAGCGTGGCGGTAAGATTCTTCTGTCCTACAACGCTTGCGAACGTGGCAGGGCGGTATTTACGGGCGCTGACTATATATTGAGTGGTATCGCTCATGATTGAATTTTTCAAATTGGATTACAAAGCTACAAAAAAAATGCAACAATATCGCTCCCTATGCGTTACAAAATATAAAATAAGAAATAAAATGGCTAAAAGTGCGTTATATACGGGCACGGGTGATGCCGGCACAACCTCGCTTGTTGGCGGCGAACGTGTGATGAAGAACAGTGTAAGGCTCGAAGCTTACGGCACGGTCGATGAGTTGTCGTCGGCTCTCGGAGCGATAGCATCCGACAAGGAGTGCAACGCGGAGGTAAGAGGGCAGATCCTGAATGTGCAGAATGAACTCTTCAATGTAGGGTGTTATCTTGCTACGGATCCGAAAGGTGAGAAACCGCTTTGCCGGAGTCTCGCTGCAGGACGCATACCCGAACTTGAAGGATGGATAGACGCTCTCGACGAGCAGACTCCGAAGATAAGGGCGTTTGTATTGCCCGGGGGATGCGAACTGGCATCGAAGGCTCACATGGCGCGGGTGATATGCCGGCGTGCGGAGCGGAGGATTCTGGATCTTTCCGAGGAGTCGTATGTTGATCCGGCGGTTGTGAAATATATCAATCGTCTGTCGGACTATCTTTTCATTGCCGCCCGCTATTTCAACTTCCTGCAAGGAGTTGACGAGATAGTGTGGAAGCAGTAGGGGATCTCCCATGACTTCTAACCTTTCACCTCTCCCCTTTAGCTTTTGACTTTTAACTTTTTACTTTTGACTTATAACTTTATTATACGAAATAACTTAAAAAGCAAAGATATGTACTGGACACTTGAATTAGCGTCAAAACTTGAAGACGCACCATGGCCCGCAACCAAGGAGGAGTTGATTGATTTCGCTATGCGCAGCGGCGCGCCACTTGAGGTAATCGAGAACCTTCAGGAAATCGAAGACGAGGGAGAGATCTACGAAAGCATCGAAGAAATCTGGCCCGACTACCCCTCCAAAGACGACTTCTTCTTCGACGAGGAGGAGTATTGATTGTCGTTGTTAAGTATTGTAAACACTCGGGACTTCAAAACGTTCGCAACTTAAAATTACAGGATATGACACAACTCACAATCAATGTAGAGGATAAATCCATTCTCCCGCATCTGAAGAAGATACTCAATGCGATTGAAGGCGTGAGCATTGCCAAACCTTCAAAGAAAAAGAAATGCGGGCTGGATGAAGCTCTTGATGACGTAAAAGCCGGAAGAATACACTGTGCCGACAGCGTTGACGATATGTTCAAACAGATTCTTGGAATATGACCTATCGAATTGTCTATTCTACAAAATTCAAGAAAGCTCTTAAAAAATGCTTTAAGAGGGGATTAGACGTTGAAAAGTTACGAGAAGTCCTAAGAATTCTTGAAAAAGAGGGAGTCTTGCCTCCTGTGTATCGACCTCATAAGCTCTCTGGCAAATACCAAGGAAACTGGGAATGTCACATTCAGCCCGACTGGCTTTTGGTCTGGGAGCAGCGAGACGAAGAGTTGATTTTACTCTTGATTGACACCGGTTCTCATTCGGATCTGTTTGGATAATAATTCTTAATGCAATTTCATAAGAAATCCACTCCAATGCGGGGTGGATTTTCTTATGAAAATTAGGAGGAAAGATATGTGTGTTTGAATATGTTCACATTATTCCATTATTGGGTATCTTCTTCTTTTTCTTCGGGAGCAGCAAGACCGTCGTAATCTTCGGGCAATTCTCCGTAGCGACCATTGCGAAGATTGTCAATAAACTCCATCCAATCAGGTCCCTCATCTTCTTGATCATCAAATTCTTCCTCTCGGTCATCAAACTCATCGTCAGTTTTATCCATGTTGTGATACGGAGCACACATGTCTATACAATCGTTTTCGACAGTTCCATTTCCCATTGCCTCCATGAGTTTGCCAAAATCTTCAGCATTGTCAATCCTTGTTATATTGAACCCATTTTCGAAAAAACTATCTCCTTCGATATTTTCATTTCTGCCATAGCAAATTTCATCGATTTCTGACAGTGCACGTTCATGTGCGATAAAATCTGTTCCATCAGAGCATAGGAAAGAGTCTAGCTCCGCATTGTAAGCTGCAGAACGGAAGTCGTTGATGTCGTCATCATCATAGTGCGAATCGCTGAAGTCATTGTCGTCCGCTCCGTTGTATTCATCGTACTCGTCTGGTGTTGTGAGATATGTCACCCATTCCTCCACGCAAATCCGAATTTTTGCCATATCCGGATACACTTCACCATGTTGATTGACACGGCACATTGCCAACACCGGACAGATAAGATCGAAGTCATTATGCCAGCCTCCACTTGAGATGTCGAGTTTGCCAGTCCATCGCCCTGAAAGCTCAAGATATGGAAGGTTTTCTATTCCTTGACTCTCAATATGTTTTTTAATTTTGTCGTAAATTCGTTGAGGGAGATCCTCTGTGTTGAGTGCCGAATATTTGGCTATGAGTTTGTTTCGAGCCATAGGTAGCGGGTATATTATGTGTTGAATTTTGTAAAATTACGGAATTTATTCAAAATAACCAAAACGAAAAACATTGAAGTAGGATTTCAACAAGAAGGAGTGTTAATTGTTTGTATAAAAGTGTTGGAATCAGCTATAAAAGATATTTACAATGAGAATTAAGTAAGTGTTGAAAATTAGCTTATATTAAATTTTAGGAAATTTTGAGATGATT
>DAWBVG010000339.1:0-4460 GCA_052279865.1 Muribaculaceae bacterium | reverse complement strand
TAAGTATCTCTTGCCGAGAGATACTTAAGAGGGTCTTTCTATATGGGGATGGGTGTCAGTGCTTTAAAGCGCTGGTGAGTATTGGTGAAGCGGCAATTTTTGACTTGTATGTCTCTGATGCAGAGATTGTAAGTATGGAGTTTCCACAAAAGATTGAAGCGAGATCAAATTTTGAGGTGGCGACAGCGGCAATGGGCGTTGGCGACGCCGTAGGCGTGCCAAAAAACCATTGGTTTGTGGCTATCGTGAAGAATAACACGGAGAAATCTGTGGCTGAAAAGCTCACGGATGCAGGCGTGTCATTCTATCTCCCGACCCAAGAGGAACTACGAGTCTGGCGTAACGGACGGCGCAAGAAGATTGAGCGTGTAGTGATTCCCGCAACGATCTTTATCCATTGCACCGAACCGGAGCGACGCGAGATTGTGAAACTCCCGTATATCAACCGCTTTATGACTAACAAAGCCGGCAGCAATCCTAATCGCGCCGGAAGTCCGTTGGCGATCATTCCCGAGTCTCAGATCAGCACCTTACGTTTTATGCTCGGCAATGCGGATGGTGAGGTAACGGTTTCGGCGGTTTACAGCAAAGGGGATAAAGTGAGGGTGGTTAGAGGCGGATTGCGTGGTCTTGAAGGGGAGATAATCGAATCAAACGGCAAAAGCGAACTGATGGTGCGTATCGACATTTTCGGCTGCGCACGCGTCACGATCAATCCTGCAGACGTTACCAAGATTTAATGTGTAATTTTAAATGTTTAATGTCTAATTAAACCTTATGTCTCAGGAATTTAACATTTCACATTTAACATTCCACATTATTGAGGCAGCGCATAAGCTGATGGAGCGCGCTCAGGAAGCGGGATGTCTGCATATCGACGGACATGTGCCTTCGCGCGAAGAGCGGGCGTTGTGCGCAGAGATTCGAGACTTCACGCGCGAACTGAAACGCACGATTGAAGATGCAGCACCCGAAGATCTCTACCGGCTGACAACATATTACGATATGCTCTATCGTGTCGGTTTTCATGAGGTGCCCTCACAGAAATTCAGAGATGACATGATGCATCGTTTTTTTGAATCGTGGATGGGAGGAAACGAATCAATCTCCGAAGCCGAGATCTACGCGTTGATCTCTCCTAAGGTACGTGCCGATGCCGCAGCTGTTGATCCGCGGTATTATTCCGCCTATTACAAACTCAAGACGGCATGGACGCGAGAACTGAATCTTCACGACACATTCCGCAACGTATCGCCTACGGAAAACTACAGCCGCCTTATGCAGCTTATCGCCGACAACCTCAGCGGATGCTACCCCGGCGGCAAAAAGGAGGCAGACGAGCACAAACAGCGCTGGGTACGAGCCAACCTGGTTGCCGACCCCACGCTCCTCGACCCCGACACCCGCGAATCCTACCGCCGCTTCCTTGCCAAAGCCGACTTCCTCGGCTTTACCCGTCGCGAGCTTTTGCCTCAGTAACTTCCCCAGGAGTACTGATTTATAATAGAATCTGACTGATATCCATTAGGAATTAGGAATTCAGCACATTAATTTAAGACGATATTTGTTTATTATATAAAATATAACTAAATTCGCGATATAGACTTTCTTTATTTACAGTATGTTAGGGATTCTTGAAATAGCTTCTTATATCTGTGGAAGGTACAGGCGTGATTATGGAGCTCAGATTGATGAGATGAAGCTTCATAAACTGTTGTATTTTACACAGCGTGAGAGTATTGTGCAAACAGGGAATCCCATAACGGAAGACACGTTAGAAGCTTGGAAATATGGTCCGGTTTCACCAGATGTGCATAGGCATTTCGCGCAGGGTAAAATCTTCAGTACATAAATAGAGACGATGGATCCTGCGTATACAAAAGTATTGGATGCCGTCTTTAAACTTTATGCGCAAAAAATGCATGGAGTCTCAGCATTCTTTCTCATGGTGAACTATGCTGGCAAAGGGCACGGGCAGGCGTGCCATCCACTCACCCTTGCACGGCAAAACTGAAAATCGAAGATATCAGAGAAAACGCTAATAGAATAAGGCTACGTAGATTTCTTATGTCATGAGAATTGCTGATTTAGGCTCTTCCTGTCTATGATTTTGGCTGCACATTGTTATGCCAACCTGTTGATTCTTTGATTGAGGCGTCAAAAGACTTTTATAACGACTTTAATCCGGATTCGGATACAATTTAATGCTTGTAAAGCATCAGCGCACAGTGGTTTAGGAGATGGGGACAATCCAGAAAGACATACGGACTACACTAAAGTATATAAAAGAACTCTTCAGGGGAGACATAGGAACCTTTGAAGGGTGTCCGGTTGCAGTAACGGCAGCTCGTCTTGTGGAGCAGGAGAGGGGAGTGGCTATAGACTGTAAGGCTTCATGGCGAGATGTTTGGCGCAGACGGCCTTATGACCCTATGCCTGAATTCAGTTTCAGCTGTGGAAACAAGAAATTTGATGTGCCTGAAAACGCTTCTTTCCTTAGCACCAGTAATGAATTTACCAGTGATGAATTCCAGGAAGCCACAATAAGTATCGATAGGTTTTACTCAGCCGATATTGACTGGAACCAACCTCATTTCTTGCGTTCTGTGCAACCTCTTGAACGTTTTGATTGGGCTCAAACATTCCATACCTGGGCATATGAAGAAAGATATCCAAATGGAGGATGGTATTCTTCCCTTGGTTTGTTGGAAGTGAACTTCAAGAATAAGGGAATCTTTCATTTATATCCCTACAAATTTGAAAATCAGTATTATCTCGTTTGTGAAGCACAATTTGAATGCACTGTTGAAGAATTCAACGAATACGCATTTGCCGCCCAACTTGCTTTAGGGTTCTTTACAGACCGTGTAACACTTGATGAGACATATATACTTTGCTACAAGGATTCCGGCTTCACAGACCCATCCGGATTGAATTACATAGAGCTTCGTCCTTCCATTAAAGGACAGTATCCGATTTTTACGACCAATTTATATTGGGTTCATGAGATTCTGCAGGATGGTAAAAACAACTCATATGCTGATGCTTTGATAGCTCCGAATGGGGTGGTTGATGATAGTATCATGAATTGGCTTGATATGGATTTTTATTCTCGGATGGCGAATGAAATATATTCGCACGAAGAATTGCGCCGTGTCACCTGTATCATTCTTGAAGCATCGACTGAAGCCCTCGAATATCAAACGGCATTGTATGCCGTGGCATTGGAATGTCTCACTTCCTTCCTATTGAAAGAACTGGGAAGCACAGCCAAGTTTCCTGTAGATAAGAATATCTTTAACAAAGACATTCGTCCTGCTTTTCAAAAAATACTGGAGGACGCAGAAGCTGCCGGCAAGATTGACCAAGAAGCTTTAAGGATTCTGAGTAATCGACTTAACAATCTCAATGGGATGACGAACAGCGGTAAGCTGACCGATCCTTTCGTACACTACAAATATACTTTATCTAAAACAGATAAAGATGCCATCAACACGCGTAATCGTCTATTGCACGGCGGCATATTAACCGGTATTAATTACAAGGCACAATATGATGAATTATACGCTTGTAGTCTTCGTCTGCACAAACTCTGCTGCATACTACTTCTGAAGCGTGTCGGATTCACCTATTCTATCATCAACCTCCCCGTGCTCCGCGACTTCAAGGAAGAATGCGCCGCCCACGAGCCTGTGCTGATTCAGCTCTGACCTAAATATTCCATGATTGAATTCATATCAGGCTCAGTCTTCAGGTTTTTCTGGTTGCCGCTTTTTACAGTATTGCTGACAATGCTGATAAAGGCGTACTACAAGAGAAAATCGATGCGTTTTCCCGACAAAGATAACTTCTTTGACTTTCTCCATTTCGAGCATCCTCATGTGTAACAGCTGGATAGAAATGCCGAGGTTAATCAACTTTCCTATCAAAAATCTTTATATAATTGCATTTTACATTAATATATTTGTTCCGCTGTTATTTAGAAGGTTTTTTCTTGCTTTCTTGACAAAATAGCTGATAACTGGATACAGAAGTCAACATACCTAATTAAATAAATATCAATGTTTACCGATAATATAATCATTGACGGCAAACGAATCCTTGTCACTGGTATAGCCGGATTCATAGGTGCTAATCTCGCAAAACGTTTACTTAAAGCTTATAAGAATTGTAACGTAATCGGTATTGACAATATCACGGATTATTATGATGTGTCTTTAAAATATGAACGTTTAAATGAATTATCTAAATTTGGGGAACGTTTTATTTTCATTCGCGATTCTATTGCAAACAAAAAAACGATTGATGATATTTTTGTAAAATATAAGCCGCAGATTGTCGTCAACCTTGCCGCACAGGCAGGTGTACGTTACAGCATCACAAATCCAGATGCATATATAGAATCCAATATCATAGGATTCTATAATTTGCTTGAGGCATGTCGCCACAGTTATGACGAG
>DAWBVG010000338.1:0-2902 GCA_052279865.1 Muribaculaceae bacterium | reverse complement strand
GATGTGTATAAGAGACAGGATGATTTCACAACTGAGAGATTCTACATCGGGCATGAGGAATCTCGGAAAAGTTGAG
Organism: Muribaculaceae bacterium; assembly: GCA_052279865.1. Lineage (GTDB taxonomy): Bacteria > Bacteroidota > Bacteroidia > Bacteroidales > Muribaculaceae > Lepagella. The sequence goes on along the minus strand of DAWBVG010000338.1, from coordinate 2,826 downwards.
AAAGTGTTTATCGACAATCCTAATTTGATGACAGTATTAGCTGGCGGAAGTCCCAATATAGGTAATCTGAGAGAGACATTCTTTTTCAATCAAACACGTGTTAAGAACTTTGTTAAGGCGTCGAAAATATCAGATTTTGAAATTAACGGCATTACTTATGAAGTTGGTGGCGCAAACAAAGGGAGAGCGCAGCTTGCAAAAGCAAAGAAAGGCATCGTAGTGAGAGATGATATAGAATATGGTTCCGGCGACATCGTGCCTCTTTGGACTTTTGGAATGAACTACTGATTTTTGTAATGTTTGTTGCTGTTTTGACCATTGAGATTCTATGTGCAATTGAATTTGATTTTGCGGGAACGATTGCTTAAAAATTTTTAATAATCCGTTTGTTAATTAGTGGGATTCTGTGTAACTTTGTACGCAAAATGAACACGATGCAAGATTCCAGAAAAGCCGTGCTCACTCTTGAAGACGGCTCCAAGTTCGAAGGGTTCTCCTTCGGTTATGAAAATCCATGCGCCGGCGAGGTTGTTTTCAACACTGCCATGACAGGCTATCCCGAAAGCCTCACCGACCCTTCTTATGAAGGACAAATTCTTGTCACTACCTACCCCATTCTCGGCAATTACGGCGTTCCCTCGGCTGAAAAAAGCACAGAGGCGAATGTGAGTGACTATTTCGAGTCTTCCCGCATACATTGCGAGGCGATCGTATGTCAGGATTACAGTTGGGTGCCGAGCCACTGGCAGGCGACACGTTCCCTCGCCGACTGGCTCAAGGATGAGAAAATCCCAGGTATATACGGTATTGACACCCGCGCGCTCACCAAACTGCTTCGCGACAAAGGTTCGATGCTTGGTAAGATCACTTTTGAAGGGGGAGAGGATATTGAATTCCACGATCCCAACAAGGAGAATCTTATTGCCAAGGTCAGCACCCGTGAGGTGAAGGAATTCGGCGAGGGCGAAAAGAGGGTAGTGCTTGTGGACTGCGGCACGAAATACAACATCATCCGCTGTCTTACGCGTCGCGGAGTGAGAGTGACGCTCGTGCCCTGGGATTATGACTTCACGCAGATCCCTTACGACGGTCTCTTTATCAGCAATGGTCCCGGAAGCCCGGAATTTGCTGAAAAGACAGTAGAGAATATCCGGAAGGCATTCGAGATCGGCAAACCGATATGCGGCATCTGCATGGGCAATCAGCTCTTGAGCAAAGCTGCCGGAGCCAAGATCTATAAACTCAAATACGGACACCGCAGCCATAACCAGCCTGTACGCCTGAGCGGCACGGAGCGTTGTTTCATCACTTCGCAGAATCATGGTTTCGCTGTGGATAACAATACTATTCCCTCCGACTGGGAACCACATTTCATCAATATGAACGACGGCACCAACGAAGGCATCCGTCACAAGTCAAAACCTTTCTTCTCCGCGCAGTTCCATCCGGAAGCCAGCAGTGGCCCGAAAGATACGGAATTCATATTTGATGAGTTTATTGCATTGTTGTGACATGGATATAAAGAAAGTTCTATTTTTAGGTTCCGGCGCCCTTAAGATTGGTGAGGCCGGCGAATTCGACTATAGTGGCTCACAGGCTCTCAAAGCCATGAAGGAGGAGAGCATCGAGACGGTGTTGATAAACCCCAATATCGCCACAGTGCAGACTTCGGAGGGTTTTGCCGACAAAATATATTTCCTTCCCGTTACTCCCTATTTTGTGGAGAAGGTGATTGAGAAGGAGCGTCCTGATGGCATCTTTCTCGCCTTTGGAGGTCAGACAGCGCTCAACTGTGGAGTTAAACTCTACGAATCCGGTGTTCTGGAGAAATATAATGTCAAGGTGCTCGGTACGCCGGTACGCGCCATTATGGACACAGAAGACCGAGAGCTCTTCGTCAAGAAGCTCGACGAGATAGATGTGAAGACAATAAAGAGTGAGGCTGTGGAATCGGTTGAAGCTGCCCTTGTGGCAGCCGATCGTCTGGGATATCCTGTCATCATTCGCGCGGCATACGCTCTCGGCGGTCTTGGCAGTGGTTTCTGCGACAATCGCGAGGAACTGATCTCGCTCGTGGAGCAGGCACTCTCCTTCTCTCCGCAGGTATTGGTAGAGAAGAGTCTGAAAGGGTGGAAGGAAGTGGAATATGAGGTGGTCCGCGACCGTTTCGACAACTGTATCACCGTCTGCAATATGGAGAACTTCGACCCTCTCGGCATCCATACCGGTGAGAGTATCGTAGTGGCGCCATCGCAGACTCTTTCAAACGAAGACTATCACATGCTTCGCAAGCTCGCCATCAAGATTATCCGTCACATCGGAATCGTGGGTGAGTGCAACGTGCAGTATGCTTTCGACCCCGAATCTATGGATTACCGTGTGATCGAGGTCAATGCCCGACTCTCCCGCTCTTCGGCGTTGGCATCAAAAGCCACCGGATATCCTTTGGCTTTCGTTGCTGCAAAACTTGGTCTCGGCTATGGTCTTTTTGACCTTAAGAACTCTGTGACACGCTCAACTTCGGCATTCTTTGAGCCGGCACTCGATTATATCGTCTGCAAGATTCCGCGTTGGGACCTTGGCAAATTCCATGGTGTGCGTCGCGAAATCGGCAGCTCTATGAAATCCGTAGGAGAGGTGATGGCGATAGGTCGCACTTTTGAGGAGGTGATTCAGAAAGGACTTCGAATGATAGGTCAGGGAATGCACGGATTCGTGGAGAACAAGCCTATCAAGATTGATGATATCGACAAATCTCTCAGCGAACCGACGGATAAACGAATATTCGTTATCGAAGAGGCTTTCCGCAAAGGGTATACTGTAGAC
>DAWBVG010000337.1:0-3434 GCA_052279865.1 Muribaculaceae bacterium | reverse complement strand
CTGTTAGACCAGAAAGCATTAAAAGTTGCGTTCTATTGGGAATTTGTTTGCGTATTATGAAATATGCGCATAATGAGATAATGAGTGGGACCGATAATCCTTCATGCCACCATCCTAAAATGTAAGATATGAAAAACAGGCATAGCTGTGAATAGATTGATATATTAGCTTGATTCTGAGTTTTCTTGAACCAGTAGAGGAATAATAAAAGGATAGCTGCAGCCCATACATAATTAATAGAAAAAATTATACCAAACATGAAATCGAACCAAGGAAATACGAATGTCATGGACATTACCCAAAGGGATGTTGCATAGGAATCAAATTTAGAATTGGTAAGAATCGGACCTCCCATATATATTATCCATACAGCAAAAGATGTGATAGCCGCGTATATCCATTTAGGGAAAAGGGAAAGAAACGGGGCAGCAACCATATTGCTAAGTCTACCCGTATCATATTGCCAGTGGTTATAACAATTCTTTATTGTAGATAGGAAATAATCAAGACTACCCGGTTCGCCAATAGAATTTTCGAGATACCAAAGATCATCAGCATATGTGGGTGTTAGAATGAACATAACACCATAAAGGATAGATATAATCCCTGTTGCAATGGCATAGAATATGAAACCATTGTTTTTCTTATATATAGATAGTGTGTTAGGATTGATATTTGAGTATGCGCCCATAAAATAATTGTTGAAAATATTGCAAAATTAAAATTAAAAGCTTAACTTTGCAAACACATTCCGAATAGGGATGTGACATAACCGTTATTGGAAGGGTGGGTGAGTGGCTGAAACCACCAGTTTGCTAAACTGACGTAGGAGTAATCCTACCACGAGTTCGAATCTCGTCCCTTCCGCAAAATACGCGCCAAGTGTTTAAATATCAAACACTTGGCGCTAAAATTTAGAAAAGGTATAGACACGTAAGAGACATATTCTGTGTAATACGGCTTGTATATTATATTTCCATTACTTTCTTATACTAAAATATTTGTGCTTGACGTTACTTACTTATTGAATATCACACGAATTGTCTGTATGTGCAAAATAATATTGAAATTATTGGCGGTTGCAATCGCAGTGTGTTGCTTACCGACAAATTCTTTTTCTTCGGAATGGCGGTTACATCCTTCTTTCGATAGAAATCCTTTAAGGATTATAGATACACCGGAGGATACCTACTTCCTTGTCCATCAACAGGTATACCATAAGAATATAAATGGATATAATTTCCCTTCGCTTACATTGTTCAGATATGATAAGAATGCTGCGGAAAAAGGAATAACATCATTAGGCTATGATGTATCGCTTTCTTCTGCTGATATTCGTATGGCGGATTATTCCCCGACAGGTGGATATCTGATAATTATTTACAATGATGGCGGAATAGATTTGATTGGCAGGGATAACGAGCTTGTGCATATTGATCAGCTTAAAAGATTTACAATTCCAGGAATGGCTAAGGTTACATCTGTGTCTTTCGAACCAGCCACTGGAGATGCTTGGGTTGGGACCAATGGTGGATACATGCATATTGATGCTAATACCTATAACGTTCGTGAAGTTAGAATTTTTGATCAGATAATAGATAGAATTTGCAGATTTGGAAATAAATTAGTTGCAATCTCCGGAAATGCAGCTTGGATGTCGGATACTATGCATCCATTGACATTCAATGAATTCAAAAAGATATCTTCGGTTGTCACTCCTTCAACAATATTACCATTGGCAGATAATGAATTTGCTTTTGTTTATGGTGCTCCCGGCGCTACAAGAACTTTGAAGTTGGCTAAATATGAAAATTCTATTTGGAATATCTCGGATATAGGCACTGACAATTTCTATTCAATTGACGGGAATGAAGCAGTCGTAAACAGATACGAGACTAATTTTATTCCCAATAAGGATGGTTATTTGATCTATTCCGCATCAAAGGCTTGGCAGCTGTATGCTCCTAAAAATGGTGAAGCAACTAAACTTGTGTCCATATCACTTGATTCAAATCCGATATCCTTAGGTTCATGGGATTTCAGCAATTTCTGGTGTTATCGCGATCGTGGCACATTTGTTCCTCGCCATGCAGATTTTACGATGGATTCCAATGCAACTTCTGTCACAGCAACCTGGACAGACATGCAGGATCCCATTCGTCCGGATGCACCGGCAGCCTATATTTGTACTTATATGGATTATTCCCCTAAATATGGTTTGCTCTTAATGAATCATGGACATGAGTGGGAATTGGGTTATAACGCGCCTCTTAATCCTGTATTGCTGTCCTCTCGGTCTTTGAATAGATGGTCTGTTTATTCACATGCATATACTGCCCCAGAATCTGTTGAGCAGGATGCCGGACTAAAAAATACATATGTATCAAACATAAATAGATTCCCGCTGCCTGATCCCAATGGTCTGATAATTGATCCTGCTAATCCGGATTGGATTTGTTGCGGCTCGATGTTTGGAGGGATAATGTTTCAGGATTTACGGAATATAAAGAAAGATGTGATAAGATTCGGGGCTCCCAATGATATATTTAAGGATTTCCCTTATTTTGCACCTCACCTTCTTGCTCAAACATGGGGGACGCTTTCGAATTTTTCTCCTCCAAGTTATGATACTGATGGAACTGTTTGGAGCATCTATTCGAATGCATTTGAAAAAGACGGGGCACATGCAAAGACTCAGCTTAAATACCTTACATTAAATGATAGGAATACATTATATACGTCTTCATCAAATCAAATAAAGGAATCCGCAGCTCTATCGTCGATAGATGTGCCATATAATAATTACAGTGATTGGAATTGTAAGATTGTGGCTGCTAAATTCCCTGATAATAAAAATCTGATCATAATGACTACCAGCCATTATGATGGAGATGTAATTATTCTTGATCATAAAGGCACACTTGAAGACACAACAGATGATGAGTATAAGATTTTCAAGAAAATAGTTGGACAATCCCAGCAGATATCCACTTTCACGAGAATAAATGATATTGTAGAAGATCCGGTTAATGGAGACATCATTATCTCTACAATGAATAAGGCAATAGCCTTTAATCCTCGAAATGATTTGATCAACGGCATGATGCCAGGCGATGTAGTGCCTTTGAAAGAAGAATATAGTCGAGAAATTATACCGGAGGCATGTCATGTTAATAAAATAATTTTCGATAGTTCGAATCGAATGTGGATTGGTACCAATAATCAGGGTGTTGTTGGAGTATCGGAAGATCGTAAAAGTGTTATTGCAAGATATAACACATCTAATTCTCCATTACCGTCTGATTGTGTGTATGGTTTGGGTTGGAATCCGGAGACAAGTTCATTGATGATATCCACCAAACTTGGACTTGCAGAAGTATTCCCGGAGGTTGTTTCTTCTACAAAAGAATTTGGTAATCCAATGTTGAGTATAT
>DAWBVG010000336.1:0-7778 GCA_052279865.1 Muribaculaceae bacterium | reverse complement strand
TGCCTTACAAGCAGAGGGTCTGCGGTTCGAATCCGTAATCGCCCACAAAAAGGTCTTTTCGAGAGAAAAGACCTTTTTTTTCGTCTCACACCCCACCAAAAACCATTGTTTTGCTATCATTTTTTCGAAAAACACACAATTCATTAGCATTTTACGTATTTTTGAACTATTTTTGCAAGTTGAAGCTGTTATGCCCTGCATAAGCAACTCCTAAGCCGCTTCCCTGCCATACGAAACGGCGTGACCGGGGAGCCATGTAAAACCGACAAACATTATCAACATAGATATGAATCTTTTTGATCAGGTAAGCGAAGACATCAAGAAAGCGATGCTCGCTCGTGAAAAAGTACGCCTCGAGGCACTTCGTGGCGCAAAAAAAGAATTCCTTGAGGCAAAGACTGCCAAAGGTGCCAATGGTGAACTCTCTGATGAAGCAGCCACCAAAATCCTCGTGAAGATGGTGAAACAACGCAAGGAGAGTGCAAAAATATATACAGAGAACAATCGCCCCGAGCTTGCCGACAACGAGCTTGCCGAGGCTGCCGTGCTTGAAGAATATCTCCCCAAACAGCTCTCTGCAGAAGAGCTGGAGAAGGAGGTTGCCGCAATAATCTCCGAAACCGGTGCTACCGGTCCCAAAGAAATGGGGAAAGTGATGGGTGTTGCATCAAAACGCCTTGCAGGTCGCGCCGAAGGACGCGCAATTTCTGAAATGGTTAAAACTCTCCTAAATAAATAATCCGAAATGCTTACCATAAACGTCATAAAAGCTGATCCTGAATTTGTGATCAGCCGTCTTGCCGTCAAAGGTTTTGACGGAAGAGCTGTAATTACCGAAATACTCGAAATTGACGCCGAACGTCGCCGACTCCAGCAGAAAACCGACAATGACGCCTCTACCCTTAAGAAACTCGCCGCTTCCATCGGCTCCCTTATGAAACAGGGACAGAAAGAGGAAGCGGAGAAGGTAAAGGAGGAAGTGGCTCGCATAAAGGGTGAAACCAAAGGGCTGCAAGACCGACTTGCAGAATGTGAGGACAAAATGCGCAATCTCCTCTTGACTGTTCCCAACCTTCCCTGCGCCGCAGTGCCGGAGGGTCTGACAGCCGAAGATAATGTTGTGGAAAAGACCGGTGGCGTGATTCCGGAGCTCTCCGAAGATGCTCTCCCCCACTGGGAACTGGCAAAAAAATACAATATCATTGATTTCGAGACCGGTGTTAAGGTAACGGGTGCGGGCTTCCCCTTCTATGTGGGGAAAGGCGCACGACTCCAGCGCGCACTCATCCAGTTTTTCCTTGATGAAGCGTGGAAAGCCGGCTACATCGAAGTGGAACCTCCTTTCGTTGTCAACGAGGCTTCCGGTTACGGCACAGGTCAGCTTCCCGACAAAGAGGGACAGATGTATCATGTGACACTCGACAATCTCTATCTCATACCAACTGCAGAAGTGCCCGTGACAAACATCTACCGCGATGAAATCATACCTGCAGCCGAGCTTCCGAAGAAGAATTGCGCCTACTCACCATGCTGGCGCCGCGAGGCAGGAAGCTACGGCAAGGATGTGCGCGGACTCAACCGTCTCCATCAGTTTGATAAAGTAGAGATCGTGCGCATCGAAAAACCTGAAAACTCTTATGCCGCCCTCGAAGAAATGAAGGATCATGTGCAAGGGCTTCTCGAAAAGCTCGGACTCCCCTGGCACATCCTGCGTCTTTGTGGCGGTGACATGAGTTTCACATCGGCGATTACATTCGACTTTGAAGTTTGGTCAGCAGCGCAGAAACGCTGGCTCGAGGTTTCCTCTGTCAGCAACTTCGAGTCTTATCAGGCAAACCGTCTCAAATGCCGTTATCGCGACGAGGATAAGAAGATTCACCTTTGCCACACTCTCAACGGCTCTGCCCTTGCGTTGCCCCGCATCGTAGCGGCTCTGCTTGAGAACAACCAGACTCCCGAAGGAATCGTGATTCCGGAATGCCTCCGTAAATATACCGGATTCGACATAATTAATTGAAGTTGTTTAAACTAATTTACGTTATCCCCCAATATTAAAAAGTTGTAAACTTTATGGTAATCTTTATTAATCTTACCATAAAAATTAGTTTAAACAACTTCATTAGCAACCGCTAAATCCAAAGAATGGACGATAAGAAATATATTAGCAAGGAAGAGAAAAAGATTCCCATTGACGACCCGTCCGGAAAATGGTCTGACCTTACGCTGCTCCCGGAATGGGGAGAGAAATATTATGATGTCTACACTGTCAAGAAACACGGCAAGTGGGTGATGCTGAAGGCGCTCAAGAAAGAGTATGCCGACAGCCCCGAATACCGCAAGATGCTTGAAAGCGAATTCGACACCAGGTATAATCTCGCCCATCCGAACATTGTGATGGTAAATGACCTCGAGGATGTGCCCGGCGTTGGGCTTGCAATAATCACCGATGATGTCTACGGATACTCACTCCGTAGGCTCATTGATGAGAAACGCCTCACGCCCAAGATCGTGCATCGCCTGGAGACACAGCTTCTCGATGCGATGGAGTATATCCAGGAAAACCATATCGTTCACAGCCCCATCACTCCGGAAACGATCATTTTCACGGAATACAATGAGAACCTGAAGCTCATCAACGTAGGCTATGCCCAGAAATCGAGCATAACCCCGCTTGATTCCTGCGAGGATATACGCAGCTACGGCAAAGTGCTGAATGAGGTGCTCGACCATCTCCCCACATCGCTGCCGCGTCTGAAGCGTATTGCCAACAAATGCGATTGTGACAATCCTGCATATCATTCCATCACAGACCTGCAGCTTGCTGTAGAGAAACGGAACTCAGGACAGTTATTCACAATCATCTGTATCTTCATTCTTCTTATGGCAGCCTTGCTGATATGGCTGACAGTCAAAAACTAATATTTCATGGTCCAGATCAAACAGATTGAGCCGACAAAGGCAAACCTTAAGAAATTCACCCAGTTTCAGATTGACCTTTACGACGGCAATCCTTACTATGTGCCACCATTGATATCGGACGATGTCGATACCCTCCTTCCAGAAGCCAACCCGGCTTTCGATTTTTGCGAGGCTGCATATTTCATGGCTTATCGCGACAACAAACCGGTGGGACGCATTGCCGCAATCATCAACAAGCAGGTCAACGAAAAATCAAATTCAAAAGATGCCCGTTTCGGATTCATAGACTTCATTGACGATCCGGAAGTATCCTCCGCCCTGCTTAAGGCTGCCGAAGACTGGAGCCGTAAAAAGGGAATGAACAAAATCATCGGTCCCCTCGGATTCACAGACCTCGACCACGAGGGAATGCTCATCGCAGGTTTCAATGAGCTCTCCACAATGGCGACGATCTATAACTATCCATATTATTCGGAACATATGGAGAAACACGGCTATAAGAAGGAATCCGACTGGCTTGAGTTCCTGATGGAGGTGCCTGACGCCATTCCCGATAAATATAACCGCATAGCCGAGATTGTAAAAAAGAAATATGGTCTGAGGGTATTGAAATATACCAACCGGAAGCGCATCAAGATGGAATACGGCCATGCCCTTTTCCACCTCATCAATGATGCCTATAAAGATCTTTACCAGTATTCCATGCTGACGGAGAGACAGATTGATCACTACATAAACATCTATCTCAATCTTCTCAACCTCGATCTGGTCACCCTCATTGTTGATGCCAACAACAAACTTGTGGGGGTTGGAATCTCCATGCCCTCCATGAGCAAGGCTCTCCAGAAATCGAAGGGAAAATTCCTTCCTCTCGGCTGGTATCATCTTCTGAAAGGGCTTAAAGGCAAAAACGACCGCGTGGATCTTCTTCTCGTGGCAGTGCATCCCGAATATCAGAACAAGGGTGTGAACGCCCTCCTTTTCCAGGACCTTATTCCTTATTATATAAAGAACGGCTATAAGTATGCCGAATCCAATCCGGAGATGGAAACCAATGCGAAAGTGCAGAGCCAGTGGGAGTATTTCACAACCCGCCAGCATCGTCGTCGCCGTTCATTCGCAAAAAAACTGTGATATAGATGAAAAGCGGAGCTGAACTGATAAACCCCTATTCAGGAGATGGAGACAAAGGAGAGCAGGTGGAACAGATGTTTGATTCCATCGCCCCGGCATATGATTTCATGAACACGGCGATGACGTTCGGGCTCCATAAATGGTGGAAGACTCGCGCTCTCAATGCCGCCACCAAAGCCTTGGTATCTCCCGATATAAAGAATATCCTCGATATCGCCACGGGCACAGGTGATGTGGCTTTTGATCTCCACCATCGTTTTCCGAATGCCGGGATTACGGGGATTGACCTTTCCGCGGGAATGCTTGGAGTTGCGCGTGAGAAACTCAACAAAATGGATGATTCTGCAAAACGCAGCATCTCTTTTATTCAGGGAGATTCACTCGCACTTTCCTTACCCGACAATTCTCAGGATCTTATCACGGTGGCATATGGAGTGCGTAATTTCGAACATCTCCACAAAGGATACGAAGAGATGTATCGCGTGCTTCGTCCGGGTGGCACCCTTTGCGTTATTGAATTGTCATGTCCCTCTTCACCGCTTCTCCTCTCACTGTATAAGGTCTATTCTCGTAAACTTATACCCCTCGTTGGCAGAATGGTATCGGGAGATTCCCGTGCATATTCATACCTGCCCGAGAGTATTGCGGCAGCTCCACAGCGCGATGCAATGACTGCGATAATGAAAGACTGTGGCTTTACCGATACCCGATGGCGCTCACTCACATTCGGCGTCGTCACATATTATATAGCACACAAATGACCCGCAAGGATTTTGAAATAATGGCTCCGGTAGGGAGCCGTGAGTCTTTGGCGGCGGCACTTGCCGCCGGCGCGGATGCCGTGTATTTCGGCATCGAAAGGCTCAACATGCGTTCGCGCTCAAGCGCGAATTTCACCGCCGACGATATGGCTGAAATCGCAGCCATATGCACAGAAAGAGGTGTAAAGACTTATCTCACCGTAAACACTGTCATCTACGATTCTGACATGGAGACAATGCGCATGATTATCTCACGCGCAAAAGAGGCGGGGATTTCGGCAATCATCGCTTCCGATATGGCTGCGATCCTTTATGCCCGCGAGATCGGACAGGAGGTACACATCTCTACACAGGTAAATGTCAGCAATACTGCGGCTGTGCGTTACTATTCTCAGTTTGCCGACGTTATGGTGCTTGCCCGCGAATTGAACATGGAGCAGGTGGCGGAAATTCACCGCGCCATTGTAGCGGAAAACATCTGCGGACCCAACGGAAAACCGATTCGCCTCGAGATGTTCTGTCATGGAGCATTATGCATGGCTGTGAGCGGCAAATGCTACATGAGTCTGCATGAGATGAATTCAAGTGCAAACCGCGGTGCCTGCAACCAGATATGCCGCCGAGCATATACTGTGCGCGACAAGGAAACCGGTGATGAACTCGAAATCGACAACCAATATATAATGAGCCCGAAAGACCTCAAGACCATTCATTTTCTGAACAAGATGGTGGATGCAGGTGTGAGGGTCTTCAAGATTGAGGGGCGCGCGAGAGGTCCCGAATACGTAGCAGAAGCCGTCGGATGCTATTCCGAGGCGTTGCAGGCAATTGTTGACGGAACCTATTCTGAAGAAAAGGTTGCACAATGGGATGCCCGCCTGGTGAAGATATTCAATCGCGGCTATTGGAACGGATACTATATGGGGGAACGTCTCGGTGAATGGAGCGCTAAATACGGCTCGAGTGCTACCCGGGTAAAAAGCTACGCCGGCAAAGCCATGAGATATTTCTCCAAGATCGGAATCGGTGAATTCCTGATGGAAGCAGGCGAGATAAAGGTGGGCGATGAGGTAGTGATTACCGGTCCGACCACCGGAGCGTTAATATTCACCGTAACGGAATTGAGATTCGACCTCAAACCCGTGGAGAGTGTAAGCAAAGGACAGCTTTTCTCAATGCCGGTGCCCGAGAAAGTGCGTCCGTCAGATAAATTATACCTTTGGAAAACAAAATAACGGCTAAGATAGCCCCCGAATACATATAATGGCTAAGATAGGAGATACAGTCCGTTTCCTCAACACTACAGGAGGCGGCAAGATAACAAAGATTGATGGAAAAATAGCATACGTGGAAGAGGATGGTTTCGAAACCCCGGTGCTTCTAAATGAAATTGTGGTTGTGCTTCCGGCTGGTCACGAACCCGCCACAAAGGGAGCCCGCATGATGTTCGACCAGAAAGCTTTCGACGAAGGGAAGAAAAGCGTGCGCGAAATCCCCGCTTCCAAGGCTGCGCCGACGCCAGAACCGGAGCCGGAACTCCCCGTTGAAGAAACCGAATATGGAGAAGACCTGACAGTTGCGTTGCTCTTCGAGCCGGAGAATGTCAAGGCTTTGTCTACCTCCCGCATCAACACAGCCCTCGTCAACGACTCGAATTATTATCTCTATTTCACCATCCTCATACGCGACAACGAGGCTAAGGCATGGAAATCTCTCTTCACGGGAGAAGTAGCTCCCAACGAGATGATAGACCTTGCCACGTTCAGCCAGCAGAACATCTCCGAGATAGAGCGCATCGTTTTCCAGGCTATGGCATATAAGAAGGGGAAATCCTTCCAGGTGAAATACCCCATCAGTGTTTCCAAGAAGATTGATCTCACAAAATTCTTCAAGGCTCACTGCTTCCGTCCGGGCGTCTACCTCGACACCCCCTGCATCGAAATTCCCCTCTACTCAGAACGCAGACAGAGATGAAGGAGCGTTGGTGGTCAGCGCCTACAGAAGCAGAAAACGGGCGCACAATAATAGTTACGGGCCGCGATTATATGGATGAAATTATCTCCAAAGGTAAATTCATCTATCGCGTCACGGTCTCGTGGGAATACAATTCCCTCCCCTCCGGAATGCCGGAAGATGAGGATGCCAAACTGATGGAGGAAGCTACTGATTCCCTGATGCAGGAATTCAAGAAAGACAAGGTGGCATATCTCACCGGTATCTATACCGGCGACGGTCGTCGCGACTGGGTATTTTACACACAAAACCTTAATATCTTCGGACGCGTCTTCAACCGCGCCCTTGCCTCCCTCCCCCAGATGCCACTGCTCATCGAGGCTGAGTCCGACCCAGACTGGGCAGAATATCGCGAAATGCGCGAAATCTCCTACATCGCCCCCGACGACGAAGAAAAATAGCCCTCTCCCACCCATCCCATCTCCATATCTCTCCCCATCCCCATATCTCCCCATTTCGCCCCATCCAGCCCCATATATACAAAAACTAAATAAATTCTTAAAAAAAAATGCTTAAAATCTATTTACTCACCGCAATCGCGCTCGTTGCCTCCGCATTTGGCATCAACGCGCAAATTGTAACCACCGATCCATCCCCACTGCAGGAGGATTCGAAGAATGTCGTGATTTATTTCCACGCTGACCAGGGCAACAAAGGGCTCATGGGCTTGACATCCACAACTGATGTTTATGCCCACACCGGCGTATGTGTATTTGACGACAAAGGGAATTCAGCCGACTGGAAATATGCACCTAACTGGAACCAGAATCTCCCAAAATACAAGATGACCTATGTCTCCACTAACCTCTGGAAACTTGAAATCGGAGACATCAAAACCTTTTATGGCGTTGACGCCAACGAAACGGTAACCCGTCTCGCTTTTGTTTTCCGCACAGCAGACGGCAAGAAAGATTGAAAGACTGCCGGCAATGGCGATTTCTACGTTAATGT
>DAWBVG010000335.1:0-1968 GCA_052279865.1 Muribaculaceae bacterium | reverse complement strand
GTACATGCCGCCGGCACAATAGAGATGATGCGCGCCGCCAAGGAGGGTCTCACCCGCGAAGACGGCACTCGCCCACTGCTGATTGCCGTGACACAGCTTACCAGCACATCCGAGGAGGCGATGCGTAATCAGCTTCTTATCGACGCCACCATTGGCGACACAATCATCAAATATGCCAAGAACGCAGCCGAAGCCGGTCTTGACGGCGTGGTTTGCTCCCCATTGGAAGCCGGCATAGTGAAAGAGGCTTGCGGAAAGGATTTCCTTACCATTACTCCCGGAATCCGTTTTGCTAATTCCGCAGCCGACGATCAAGTTAGAATAACCACCCCGGCACGCGCCCGTGAGATCGGTTCAGACTTCATTGTTGTCGGTCGTCCGATCACAGCCGCTGCAGATCCTGTGGCTGCATACCGCCGCTGTGTCGAAGACTTTTGTGATAATGTTTAATGTGTAATGTGCAATGTGTAATTCATTGCCTGTAATCATTTCACATTTAACATTAAATCACTTGGCATCTGACATTAAACATTTAACATTAAACATTCAACATTATCTATAATGACTACTGCAGAAAACGTTGCAAGCGCACTGCTTAGAATCAAAGCCGTGTTCCTGAGTCCCGAAAAACCATTCACATGGGCAAGCGGCATAAAGAGCCCTATTTATTGTGACAACCGTCTCATACTCTCCGATCCTGAGGCTCGCAAAGTTGTGGAGAACGCCATCGCTGAAACCGTGAAACGTGAATTCCCGGAGGCTGAATCGCTCATGGGCACATCCACTGCCGGTATCGCCCACGCTGCAATCGCAGCCTGGATCCTTGACAAACCGATGGGCTATGTGCGCGGAAGCGCTAAAGACCATGGCAGAAACAACCGCATCGAAGGTCGTCTCGAACCCGGCACAAAAGTTGTGGTCATTGAAGACCTTATCTCCACTGCCGGCAGCTGCATCGAAGTCGTTGACGCTTTGCGCGAAGCCGGTGCGGAAGTTCTTGGTGTTGTCTCCATCTTCACATATGGAATGAAGAAAGGTCTCGACCGTCTGGAAGCTGCAAACGTAAAGAATGTGTCTCTTTCAAATCTTGATACGCTCTTAGAGGTTGCAGTAAAAGAGAACTACGTCTCCCCTGCTGCCAAAGACGCTATCAAGAAATTCCGAGACAATCCCTCCGATGAATCATGGTTTGCCGCCATTTAACATTGCACATTTAACATTAAACATTTCTATATCGTGCGACATTTGATCGATCCCACAGATCTGACGCGCAAGGAAACCGAAGAGATTGTTGACCTTGCACTCGACATCATCGCCAACCGCTCCAAGTATGCAGAAGTATGCAAGGGGAAGAAGCTGGCAACCCTGTTTTATGAACCCTCCACTCGTACACGCCTGAGCTTCACCGCCGCAATGATGGAGCTTGGAGGCAACGTACTTGGCTTCTCCGATGCTCAGAACACATCTGTAAGCAAAGGCGAGACTGTGGCAGACACCTCGAAAGTGATCAGCTGCTTTGCCGACATCATTGCGATGCGTCATTTCGAGGAGGGAGCGGCATACGTGGCTGCAATGAACGCCCGCGTGCCGGTGATCAACGCCGGAGACGGTTCACACGCCCATCCGACACAAACCCTTACCGACCTTCTTACCATCAAGCGCGAAATCGGTCGTCTTGACAACATTACCATCGGTTTCTGCGGCGACCTCAAATTCGGACGAACCGTGCATTCTCTTATCAAAGCGCTCTCGCGCCATTCAGGCGTGAAGGTGGTGCTGATCGCTCCGGAACAGCTGCGTCTCCCCGATTATATGAAACATGAGGTCTGCGACAAACATGGCGTGGATTACAAGGAAGTCGCCACCATGGAAGAGGTTATGCCGGAGCTCGATGTGCTTTACATGACGCGCGTGCAAAAAGAGCGTTTCCTCGATGAGGAGGAATACGACCGTCTCAAAGACAGCTTC
>DAWBVG010000334.1:0-2524 GCA_052279865.1 Muribaculaceae bacterium | reverse complement strand
ATTTATAAATTTGGGAATGGAATATAAAGAACTGAAAGAATTATTGATTCGCAACCGCTCTTATCGCAGGTTTGACGAATCGAAACGCATAAGCGAAGAAACACTCGCAGATCTTGTTGATCTTTGTCGTTACTGTGCCTCGGGGCGTAATTTGCAGCCTTTGAAATATAGGGCGGTGTCAACTCCAGAAGAGTGTGAAAAGGTTTTCCCTCTCCTTGCATGGGCAGGATATCTCACTGATTGGGCAGGTCCGGAAGTTGGTGAGAGGCCGGCGGCATATATAGTGCAGTGTCTTGACAAGGCTCTTACTGACAATCCGATGTGCGACGACGGGCTGCATCTTGAGGCTTTGACTCTTGGATGCACAAGTGAGGGATTGGGTGGCTGCATAATCAAATCCTTTAACAGGGATAAGCTTAGGGCTGTTTTGAATCTGCCGGAGAATCTTGAGCCGCTGCATGTTCTCGCTTTGGGAGTGCCTGTTGAAGATGTGGTGATAGAGGATATGAAAGACGGCAATATAAAATATTGGCGTGATGAAAAGAGAATCCATCACGTGCCGAAAAGGAGTCTTAAAGAAATTTTGGTTAAATAAAGAAAAATTTCTATATTTGCAGAGAATTTGGCTCAATAGGTCGTTTATAAATGATGAATGCCGGATTTTACAGGTTTCGGCATCGAAGAAACAACTGATAGTCAGGAAAAAGATTAAACTTACTTAAATAATAATTCAACCCATGGTAGATTACAAAAGCTTAGGTCTTGTAAACACCAAAGAGATGTTTGCAAAGGCAGTTCACGGCGGATATGCAATCCCCGCGTTCAACTTCAACAACATGGAGCAGCTTCAGGCCATCATCAAGGCAGCTGCCGATACTAAATCTCCCGTTATCCTTCAGGTTTCAAAAGGCGCCCGCAACTACGCCAATGCAATCCTTCTCCGCTATATGGCTCAGGGTGCGGTAGAATATGCTAAATCACTCGGCTGGGAGAATCCTCAGATCGTTCTTCACCTTGACCATGGTGACACTTTCGAACTTTGCAAAGATTGTGTCGACAATGGTTTCTCTTCAGTGATGATCGACGGTAGCCATCTTCCTTATGAGGAGAATGTTGCCCTCACAAAGAAAGTTTGCGACTATGCACATGAGCATGGCGTGACAGTTGAGGGTGAGCTCGGTGTTCTCGCCGGTGTTGAGGATGAGGTTAGCTCAGACCACCACACCTACACTGATCCTGAGGAGGTTGTTGACTTCGTTAGCCGCACAGGTGTTGATAGCCTCGCTATCTCCATCGGTACATCACACGGTGCTTACAAGTTCACTCCCGAGCAGTGCACACGCGATCCGAAGACCGGTCGTCTCGTTCCCCCTCCATTGGCATTCAACGTGCTTGAGGCAGTAGAGGCTAAGATCCCCGGATTCCCCATCGTGCTCCACGGTTCTTCTTCCGTTCCTCAGGAGTATGTTGATATCATCAACGCTAACGGTGGCAAGCTTCCCAACGCAATCGGTATTCCCGAAGAGGAGCTTCGCAAGGCAGCTAAGATGGATGTTTGCAAGATCAACATCGACTCAGACAGCCGTCTCGCCATGACAGCAGCCGTTCGTCAGGTATTTGCTGAGAAGCCCGCAGAGTTTGACCCCCGTAAATATCTCGGTCCGGCTCGCGATGAGATGGAGAAACTCTACAAGCACAAAATCATTGCCGTTCTCGGCAGCGATGGCAAGGCTGAGTAATCTCATAAAGCAAGTTTTGTTAAATCATAGGATCTGCGTCATCGTGGCGCAGATCTTTTTTTATGGAGATTTAAGGGTTGACATTTGGAATATTGGCGCAGTGGAGTTAAATTTGTAATTTAAACGGAAAACCGGTTTTTCTACGACTGGATGGATAGAGATTAATGAAGTATAACTGAGACAATGAAGATATTTACATCGCAGGCAATTCAGGAGATAGATGGCGCTACTTGCGAGGCGCAGCAGATCAGCTCGATTGACCTGATGGAGCGCGCTGCCGAACTGGTGACTGATGAACTTAATTCCCGATTTCTTCCGGGTCAGCGTTTTGTGGTTATGGCTGGTCCGGGCAATAACGGCGGAGATGCGCTTGCTGTGGCGCGTATGCTTATCGAACGCGGTTATAAAAGGGTAGAGGTATTCCTTTTCAACGTCACCGGTAAACTGAGTCATGACTGCGATGAAGAGCGCAAAAAGCTTATCACTATAGACGGGGTGGATTTTACTGAAGTCTCGAGGGAATTCAATCCCCCTTATCTAAGTGACAAGGATGTGGTGATTGATGGTCTTTTCGGCTCCGGTCTTAACAAACCTTTGATGGGTGGATTTGTAGCAGTGACGCGCTATATCAATGAATCCGGAGCTTATGTTGTTTCAATCGATCTTCCGTCAGGGCTTTTTGGTGAATGGAATTCACAGGTGAACCGCCGTGATATCATTCATGCCAATCTCACGTTGGCTTTCCAGCTGCCAAGACTCTCTTTCTTCTTTGAGGAGAATTATGG
>DAWBVG010000333.1:0-4590 GCA_052279865.1 Muribaculaceae bacterium | reverse complement strand
TCGGCATCTTTCGCTACTTTAAAGAAAGCTTCCCCTTCAATGTCAATCAGTCTTGCGCTATCAGGTTTCTGACAATATTTAATGCAGCTGCCGCCATTTATCCAGATCTCTGTGCTGTCAGGAAGCAGGGTATGCACCAGGCTTCCGGGCATTGCCTTGATTTCCTGATGCATTGCTATTCCTCTGTTATTGTCGGAATTCCTTCCGGAGTAATAAAGATAAATAGAGAGCAGCATAAGAGGAAGTGACAACACTGCCGCCACTTTGACAATCACGCGCGCTGCTTTGCTCCAGAAGCCCTGTTCCGGTTCAGCGCGCATACATATCTTCTCCAGGATCTGTTCCAATGAATCCCGGGTGTCTATTTCATCGGCAACTTCGGGAGAAACTGCAGCATCCCAGATATTCTTTATTTCAAGAAATTCTTCTGCAGCCTCTTCAGAGGTTGCAATGGTTTGTTTCAGATCCTCCAGATCTTTATCATCGGCATTTCCCGATAGACTTTTCACAATAAGATTGTCATCAATAACTTTCATCGTATTTTCATATGGTAGGTAAATGGTCAAACATACTCTAAACTGCTTAATATGATCATTTACTTAGGAAAATGTTTTTTTAAGATCTCTCGCAGCTGTCTTATCACATTGGTGACTCTGACTTCAATAGTTCGTCGCGACACATTCATCTGTTGGGCTATATCGTCATATTTAATACCCTCCCATCTGCTCATTTTGAATGCCGCCACAGATTTTGGGTCAAGTGAATCCAATGCATCGTTAATAAGCTTCTCTAATTCATCGTAAAGAATATAGTTGTCGAGGGCTGCGCTTTTTATTCCAGCGGAGTCTAAAAGTGCGGCAGCATAGGTTTCCTTTATTTTACGATGCTTGATCGCATCGAGACAGTCATGACGCACGCAACTTAGAAGGAAGCTTTTAAGAGATTTTACGTCAATGCCTTCCCTGTGCTCCCAGATTTTTACGAACAGATTCATGACTATGTCTTCGCATTCCGTCCGGTCTGAGACGAATGAATTGCAATATAGCACCAGACTACGGTAATATTTTGAAAAGATTGCAGTGAAGGCGCGGGAATCGCCTTCACGCAATCTTTTCAAAAGAAACTCATCGCTGGATGAATTCAATTCATTCATCAGTTTTATTACTTACTAATGTTAGAAATGACTGTTGTTCAATCGTATGTCTCTACTTTCCAGTCTTCGATTTCGCGGAGTGAGATTTCGAATCCCGGTTGAGTCACATGCAGATCGAATTTATAAATCTTTCCGCTTTCAAAACTCATATTTCCAAGCTTCTTGCGAAACACCATGTCCGCAACGTTACATCTTACAGTAAAGTTTGATGAAGCGGGGAGTAAAAGGCATTCCGCCTTTGTCATTGCAGCGTCAGCCGACATGGCTATAGCCGAGGATGTTTCGGAGGTGGAAAGTTTGCCTTCTGCCAGTGAGAAGATACCTTTGGAAGGAACCTCTTCAATTCGGGGATCGAGAGCTTTCAGATCTTCGGCTGGAATGTCTTCATCAGCGGTGATATTAAACTGCACCATGCTCAGCACATGTTTCATCTGCACTTTAACAGGCGTCAGTCCCGGATACTTGTTCTTGGCACTGTTTGAATAAAGAAAATCGCTATTGAGAGCATTTTCTTTAGTGCTGACATCAAGGCTCAGGGATTTTGATTCCGCAGAGTTTGCCTCATAAGGATAGAAACAGATGAAATCTACCTTTGTGGCGTTTGCCGGATAGAGAGGCATTGTTTCCGAATCCACAGGTTGCAATGTTCCCTCTGCATCCGTCTTCAGTCTGGTGCAGGTTGCAGATGAGAGTCCCTCAGCATCACCGCTTGCGAACATAAACATCCCTATTTCCTCGCCCCCTTTCCAACTCTCGGGAAGGTCGCTGTCGAAAGGCTGTATCGCAGCTTTCATCTGCACAGGGAGCTGGGGATGGCGCTCCTCCCCACCCTCATAGATGTCTTCACAAGACATCATCATGGAGCTGAGCGCCATACCTGCCAATATATAAATGGTTTTTTTCATAAAGAACGAACATTGATATTATTGCACTTTCACACAGCGCACATTTAGGGCGTTTCCGGCACTGTAATTTGTAATCTGTCCCCAACTTGCCGAAGACTCAAAAGCAAAGTTCTTAAGACCATCCATAGTGCCTGAGAAAAGCATGGCATTGCCGCAATTGCCGAACGTGCCGTTGAATTTCATACGTCCGCCTTTAGGATATATTGTTGTCGGATCAATCAATACCGTATTGCCGTCAAGATATAGATTCCATGGCGAGAGATTGTTTTTATATGCCGGTACCATCCATCCTTCAGGAGACGGATCAAAGACACCTTTTTCTCCGGTGGCTTCAACTGTCCAGAAATTAGGACCATATGCAAGCGAAGCAGCACTATTGTTCGTTATCCAGCTATATGGTTCTCCGGTAGATGTTATAAATAACCCCGGGCTGGTGAGCAGACGTCGCATTGATTGTCCCTGATTGTCGTTCCAGATGTCGCCAGTGGTGATTTTTATTGGATTGTTGTCAATGTCGTAGATAGTTACGTCAGTAATGGCTGTGCCGTCTGTAGGGAACTTATTGGTGAAACCGGGGTAGGGGGAGTTGTTACCGCCTTGATAGTACATTCCCACGGAGCCGGGATTTGTAACATCAGAGGTAATGGCACCGAGGTTACGGTCCATGAATACATAGTCGGTTATGCCGTCACCATTGTTATCTACTTCAGCCGTGTTTTTGTCTGGATCGAAATCGGTTACCCATATATGCCATGACCAGACTTTATCACCTCCCATTGTCGCGGAAACAAGTGCGTTGCCCTCTTTCCCTGCGGTGGTCTTCACAGTGATTGTGCTCTGGTCAGGATTCTCGGCATTCAGGTTGAGGGTAAGACCACCATCCGCTGGTATCAGGTTCTGTGCATCCTGCCAAATGAGAGTTACTCCCAATTCGCCGTCATTGCGAAGACTACCGCCATTGATAAAGGGAATCTTACGCCAGACATCATATGCCTTGAGCACGGGGAATGTTACTGATTCACCGGGTTTTACAATGTAGCAGTTGGGTAGGTCGGCAAGTCTCTGGATTGTAGAGACGATATTATACTGATAAGCCGAACCTTTTGCAAAAACAGTATTTTGTGGAGAATATGGCTGAGCCGAATCTTCCGCGCGGATTTCGATCTTAGAACCTTCGGCATCTTGCGATGGAATATATGCACGGAAATGTTTGAGGTCACACTTCTCCATGGTTACATCGCCTGTCTGATCTGAATTGAGGGTCATTACATCATCACTGCCGAATTTGCCGAGATTGAAAGAAGCAGCGGTCTTGACTCCGGTGAGGACAGCTGAACTTGCTGCGCCGCCGCTTACGCGGGTGTCTACGAGCGACAGTTGATGACTGAACGTCAATGTTACTGTTTCAATTGAATTGGTGATGCTTTTAGTGCTTGCCATCATGAGATCACACATCGATTTCGATGCATCGTATGTGATATTTGTGGGATCAGCATTTTCAACATAAGGATAATAGGCATAGAAATCGAGTTCTTCTCCATCTGCCGGATAGGTAACTTCCCTGTCTATGATCCACACTCCTCCGGTATACGTGAGTTGACGGTTGTCGGCATAATTGCCCGATGCTGCAAGTGTGCCGTCAGTGCCGGATTTTCTTGAAACGACAAAAAGTCCCACCTTGTCACCTTCGCTAAAAGTGGTTTTGAAATTGTCATCGGTAACGGTGCGGGTGTTGCTTGTTGTCAGTTCGAACTTGAACCCCGCCTGGTCTCCGGGGCGATCGGCGGAAAAGAAATCTGTTTCCTGAGTGCAACCCGTAAGAACCAATAAAGAGGATAAATAATAAAATACCTTTTTCATCAGTCGATTTTAAGGAGGTTAGTTAATAAAGTTTTTACCAATAAGGCGACCGGAGAAGGGAAAGACACATGTAAACTTATCAAAAAAATCAATTAAAATAAAAAATGAATGGCTGATATGTGTGAAAAATATTTTAAGTCGCCTTATAAGCAGAACAAAAAACGTTTTCCTTAACAGAACAAACCAATGCGAAAAATTCAATTTCCCAAGCGGAATCGCAACATCAAGAAACGTATGCTCTGTTTTATCGGAGTGATATTGTGGGTGATACCGCTTTTGTGTGTTCCATTTTCTGTGTCGGCTCAGAAAAATGTGCGAGTCACGCTTAATGAAACCGACATTTCTATTCCTAAAGCTTTGGAGCTCATTGAGAAACAGAGCGGGTATCATTTTGTATATAATAAGAATATAGCCGACTTCAACGCTAAGGTCAGTCCGAAAGTGACGAATGCCACTATCACGGTAGCTCTCGACAATTTGTTTGCCGGCAAAGGTATCACCTATGAGATCGATGATAAATACATCGTTCTTAAGGCAGGTGCAAAACCTCAGAAAGTTGTTGCCTCAAAAGTAAGCGGGTTTATAAAGGATAATAATGGAGAGCCGCTTATTGGCGCGACTGTTGCTGTCAAAGGTAAGAAGGCGAGAGCCGTAGCGGGGATGGATGGTGAT
>DAWBVG010000332.1:0-2691 GCA_052279865.1 Muribaculaceae bacterium | reverse complement strand
GCGCGACGCACTTGACGCAGTGTATTATTGGATAGACAATAATGCGCTTGAACTTGCCCGAATAGATTATAGCGATTTATATGAAACATATATGACCCCGATCGAAAAACAATTGTTTGATGATTGTACTCAGTTATTCATTGAGGGGAAACTTCGTTTAGAGCCTACCTTTCTAAAAACATACCGATATTGGGGTAGTCACACTTATGATGCACCTGTCGATGGGGTACTTGGCAATGATTTCAGACGGATAGAGGTCTATTTCTATCCTGATGCGGTAAAAACTGATTCCGTGACCTACTCCGTAAGGGGTCGAACAAAGGTGAAGAAGAATGTCTGCGATACGGTATATTGGGGGCATACGGATATGTCACAGATGATGCTCCAGATGTCATTAAGGTGGACAATACAGATCAGGACGGCGACGGATATATGAACCGCTCCTATGTCGGCACATGGCAAAGCTATAAGAATCCTGCGACAGTAAAACGCTGCATGTGGGAGATAACCGTCTGCCATTCCGCTTTGATTTCGATATAGGAGCCGGAGAGATTGCCATCCTTAAGGAAAGCGGAGAGGTTGTAGAAACAGACTGGGCGGACGATGAACACATCGTGAGTTATGTTGCCAAAGACCAGCAAGCGTATCTTGAACTTCTTTTTGCTTTGGAACAAAACAGTCAGTCTGCTATTTTTCAGATAAGTCGAAATGGAGTATCGAACATTTGGCTAATATTGCTGGAGGAAATAAGTATAAGGAGAATCTACTGGATTTGTTATCATAATATAAGGATATGGAATTGATAGCCGAAATATTCACTGAAATATTCATACGGTCATGGTTCGGCTCTGCGATTAGACATATCGGAGCCGGGCATAGGTATGTATGTATGCGGTTGTTCCGTCGCGGACAGAATGTATCGTATCGGCAAATCCGTTACGGTTCGGAAGATTTCAGAGATATAGACCATGCTGACAACGACTTTCCCAACGGATTTCTCGGCTTCCTCGTTCTCGCAGTGATTCTGATTTTAATAGCTAAATAGTTCTGATATGAAACTCTCCGGAATAAAATATGTAATTATCAGCATTTTGTTGCTGACCATGTGCATAAGCATCTACGCACGAAACATTGATGTGTGCGGACGAGTGGTCGGGAAGTATGATGGAGAGCCGATGACAGGTGCGTCTGTCAAAGCCGTGTTTGCTGATAGACAAGACAGCATAGTAGCCATAGCCGATGTTGACGGTAAGTTTACTGCATCAGTCCCGGAAAACCAGCTATTGAGATTCCAATTTGTCGGGTACAAGGATACGGTTGCTGTCGCTAAGGAAAATATGCTTATTGAAATGGAAGATGATGGAGTGTGGAAAAATCCATTGTGGATTGTAGATGATTCAATAGCGGATGTTGATTATCCTGATATGTGCATCGCCTCTCGGCTTTAAGTTGTGGTGCCACCAGCATTGTCTGTATTTATATAATTGTGTGGTTATCAGCTATATGCATTCATTATTGCGGTGGATAATATCATTTGCTCCACTGATATCTTATGGCATTATGGGCATTTTGCACAAGACGTTTCTTATACTCATTCCACTTGCCGATTCTCAAAGTTCTCTCTTTTAAATGCGAAATTAATAGAATCCTAATAAATAAGCAAATGGCCAAAGCTTGTTAACTCAATTTAACAAAGTATATTTCGTCAAAATCACCAATCAAAATCCATCAAAATCAGAAAAAAATAGTTTGGTAGACTCGGATAAAATCACTAATTTCGCATTCATATGAAAGAGATGAAATACCTGAGTAGAATTGCCGACAAGATTCTTGATCTGAGGCTTGAAGCTTTTGGCGCTGTGCAGATTGCCGGACCTAAGTGGTGTGGCAAGACGACTACAGCTGAACGTCGGGCGGCAAGCGTCATAAAGATGCAGGATCCGGACAGACGGGAGGGTTATCTTGCCACTTCAAGAATAAAGCCGTCGCTATTACTTAAAGGTGACACGCCACGCCTCATTGATGGTTATCTTATTATCATGATCGCTTTGGCTTAGAGGCTGACGCTGTTTTACACCTTGATGATGGACGATACGCACTTATCGAATGTAAACTTGGAAGTCGAGAGATTGAGGAAGGGGCAAATCATCTCCTTGAAATCAAACGTCTTGTGGCTGAAAAAAAATAAGACAGAGAAGCAAATCAAACTTCGAGAGCCGGATTTACTTATCGTCCTCACTGGCGGAGAAATGGCATATACTCGCGAGGACGGGGTGAAAATAATCCCAATTGGCTGTTTACGCGACTGAGTCCGTTGATTTGCCATAATAAGAAGTTTTATCTCCCGAAGATAACTCCGGCCGATAAAGCACTCCTGAAAGCTTGCCGACAGCTCCATCTACTTGTATTTCAGTTGTTAGGGACGAATTTGTTGTGGTTTCAGAATTGGGAGGTATGACATTTTCCGGGTTATGACAAGCAGACAAAACTACAACAGAAAATAAACAAACGGAAATCGAAATAATTAACTTCCAGACGTAATGAAACAGCCGCATAGATTGTTTATTTTAAGTTTTCCTTGAAGAACAGCTCAATTTTGTCAAAAGGAATAATGTCTATCTTGTCATAGAGGTCTGTGTGGACAGCTCCGGGAATAATCATCAGTTCCTTATTGTCTCCCTTCAGTTTCTT
>DAWBVG010000331.1:0-9054 GCA_052279865.1 Muribaculaceae bacterium | reverse complement strand
TCTATGTGTCAACCGGATATGCATCCGGTATGCTGATAGATGAGATTATCTAACTATCTTCCGAGTCTTACCGCCTTGACGAACAATATATATTCCTTTACCAATGTTTTCGGTTGATGTTCCAACTTTGACACCATTCAAATCAAAAACTTCATAAGCTTCGGACCAGTCGATGTCTCCTGTATTTTCCATGCCAATTTCGTTTACTGCGGAATAATCCACTGAGAACTCGGCATATTTCCCGAATTCGGGCCAGCAGGTGTCTGCAGCACTCTTATACACATTGGTGCGTCCCACCGGAACATGCAGTGTAGCGGAATAATCGGAGAATACATCCTCTGAAGCATAGGGAGGTTCATAAGCCTTGACATATACGTCAGTGAGCGACTCGCAGTTGAAGAACGCCAGTGAACCTACATTTTCAAGCGCTTTACCAAGCGTAAGCGTCCGTAGTCCTTCACAATCCGTGAATGCCCGCGAACCAATCGTTGTCACGTTGTCTCCTATATTCGCGGATTCTGCGCCTATGCACAATGCAAACGCATCGTTTCCAATTGTCTTGGTTGAGTTGGGAATTACGATATCCTTCCATGCCTGACAGTTATAGAATGCATTGTTACCTATGGTCTCGACAGATGAACCTAAATTTATGTCAGTTGCCGTATAACAGTCGAGAAAAGCATAGTTCCCTATTTGCTTTACTCCGTCTCCAATCTTTATAGTCTCAAGACCCGAACATGAGCGAAACGCATAATCACCGATTGTCTCTACAGAAGAGGGAATTGTGAGCCGCTTGAGATTCTTGCAGTTATAGAATGCATACTCACCGATTTCCGTTACGGATTTCGATATGGTTAGCGAACGAGATTGATTGCAGTCATAAAAAGCGTATGAACCGACTCTCTTTACTGATGACGGAACCGACATCATTGAAATGTTGCAGCAACCATAAAAAAGGAAGTTGTTGATATCTGTTGTCTTGTTTCCGATAGTCAGGGTTGTCAGCGTTGTCAGATTCTTGAAAGGTGAAAGCTCTGTGCCTTTGTATTCAACGTTCCTGCCTAAATATATTGTTTCTACAGGGGCATTCTCGAATGTGGTGCCCTCACCTGTACTATTGGTGCTCGACTCTATTGTTATCGGAGAATCAGCATCCTCTATATTGATGGATTTCAATGTTGTGCAACCGTCGAACGCACGATCTCCGACTTTCGTTATATGCGAGGGGATGGTGATGGACCTGAGGGATGTGCAGCCGCTGAACATTGATGCAGCTATAGTCTTTACATTCGATGCAAAATTTATTGTGGTCAATGCATGGCTGTTGCTGAATGACGGCTTGCAGGTATAATTTGTAGTGCCTCCGACCGTAATATTGCCTTCATAGAGCGGCCTGTTGAGATTGAGAACCTCCAATCCGGACTCTCCAAACGTGCCAACCATATAGAGAGGATCTTCAGATGCCTCGATAGTCAAGGTCTTCAAGCCGTCACATTCCCAGAATACATCTTCGAGCATAAGGCTCACAGTAGAAGGGATAGTGAGGGTCTGCAGCTCCGACAGACAGGCAAACAGATACTTAGTCAGTGCGTTCACCTTAGGTCCAATCTCTATCTCCTTCACTGGCACACCTCCAAACGGTCCTCGGTTTTCCAGATAAGTATTATCATATCCATTCTTCGGAATTTCTGATTCTATCACTCGACCGATATACATCTTACTCAGGTTCGGGCAATCATGAAATATTGCCTCTCTATAATCCACATCAACATAACCGGAATGATGATGATAATCCATTGGCAATTTAAGAATCTCCTCTCCGTCTTCAAATATCACCTCCTCAAGTTGCGTACATCCTTCAAATGCATAACTGCCTATCTCTGTTACAGAATTTGGGATAACCACCGATTTCAAACCACTGCAATTCCTAAATGCCTGACTTCCTATCTTCGTTACAGAAGTAGGAATATTAATAGAGACAAGGCGCCTACAATATTGAAAAGCCTGGTAATAAATTGTTGTCACAGGGAGGTCGTTTACTTTATCAAGAATGTTTGCGGTAGTTATATCACTTGAACAAGAAACTACCTTATAAGAATCTTTTGTGTTGTAAAGCTCATATGTTATCCCATTTATTTCTGTATTCGCTTTAAGGCTTAGCGTACCCAGAAACGTAAATGCGAGCACGGAGAAAATAATTCTCCACTTGTCTTGTTTTTGTTTTGTTTTAATCATACTACAGTAATTTTGAAAAATTGTTATTGTTGATAAGTTTAAATTAAATGAATACAAACCAAAAAACACCATCGGTTCACGGATATCCGTAAACCGATGGTGTTTTATCGCTTATGTGTCAGTCTACGAATTATCCATTCCTTTCGTTTGAGTATGAACTCAAACGAATGCCGATAATTCTGCAGACGGGACACAGATATGTCATTTTTATTCGGGAAAGAGCCGTCCCATCACTTTCAATAACCGTTCAGTTATCGAATCGCGCCGATGCCACTCAGATGTCAGTATCCATACTGGAAAGCTTTCTCAATAGCATACCGGTGATGTAATTCCCACGAAAGTTTACTTCCGCTTGCATCGCAAAATTATAAAAAAAATTAACAAATACCAAGAGTACACACAAAATTTATATTTATATGGCTGAGTCGTCCCAATTCATATGTTACCTTTTTATTAAATCGAACCCCATTCGACAAATTTATATCTCATTTTACATTTTTTAGAGTATTTTGTCACAAATTGCCACTTCCTGAGTTTATATTATATAATACTCTAACTGAACTTTAATGAGAAATTTGATTTTTCCTTCAATTGCTCTGGTTTGTTGCTGTCAGGCGGCATATGCAGGCGCGCAGGTCGACGACAAGACCGTAACTGAGGTTGCTGACAGCACGAACGTGCATGAACTTGATGAATTTGTGGTGCAAGGACGCACACAACGCGTCATCAAATATGGCGTTGAATACATCCCCGACAAGAAGATGAAGAAGTCGGCTATCGATGCCACCCAGCTCTTGCAACAGATGCAAATCCCCCAATTGTCGATTACCCCCGGCACTACCTCCGTAAAGACTCTTGCCGGCAAAGACGTTTCCATCTTCATTGATTTTGTTCCGGCAGCAGAGCAGGATGTGCAGGGATTGCGTCCTGAAGATGTGTTGCGTGTGGAAGTGCTTCAATACCCGCAGGATCCGCGTTTCAACAGTGCCCAGTATGTTGTGAATTTCATAATGCAACATTACGAATG
Source organism: Muribaculaceae bacterium (assembly GCA_052279865.1). GTDB lineage: Bacteria > Bacteroidota > Bacteroidia > Bacteroidales > Muribaculaceae > Lepagella. Next base: position 5,792 of record DAWBVG010000331.1, on the reverse strand, counting down.
GGGAGGTTACACAAAACTGACGGCTGAAGGTACCACCCTCAACACTGATAAAATCAGCGGAGAGGTGTATTCCAAATTCGTGTACAAAAAATGGACTTTCGATGCTTCGGCAAGTGGCGCGGGTAGTCACAATAACAAATATGCCGGTAATAAGGAGGAGGTCTATCGTGATATCAACATCGGGTCGCAACATTTCGATCAGATCACACGCACTTCGAACGTTGACGATTATCTGAGCAAAAATAATTCTCAATGGGCTTCCATCCGTGCAAGTTACAACGCCGACAACATATACATACAGCATGCATTGTCGTTCTCTCGTTCAGCTACTCCACTAATGAGAGAAAACTCCATTGTAAGATTCACCAACGACATCTTCACATCGCCCGATGCCCTGTCTTTGGAAACCACGCAGTCTCTTTCTCCATCAATACGCGGTTACTACTTTTTCAATTTTCCAAAGGGAAACTCGCTGTCCGTATCGTGGAGCTTCGGTCATTCGGGCACTCGTCGTAATTCCTCCTATCAACTCGGCAGCCTCTCTCCTATTATCAACGACAATAAGGAGAATACTTATGCTCCTGTTGCCAACCTCTCCTACTCGAAAAAGTTTCCGCATGACATCACCTTCCGCACTTCGTTGATGACCTACAATACATTGTATGACACGCAATACCTCGGATCTTACGACGGCAGGCAGAAACTTCTCTCTTCTGAAAACATGCTCTTCCTCGAATATATGCAAAACTGGAAGTTCGGTCTCAGCCTCTATTCGCGCGTGGGATTCTCCTACGTTATCGGACGTGTGAACGGCGTCAACACCTTGGAGCAATGGAATCCTCGTCTCGGAATGCAACTGCAATATAAAATCAATGAAAAACACTCCGCAAGCATTGAAGGATGGTGGGGCAACTCCCATCCGCAGGCATCAACCGCCAACACTGCCCTCGTGCAGAGCAACGAACTTTTATGGCTTCAAGGAAATCCAGATCTTAAGAATACCATCTTTGCGCAAGCCACGGCATCCTACACTTATATCCCCACAAATCAGCTTAGCCTTTCAGCCACAGCTCAATATGAGGGGAATTACGACAAACAGGCCCTCGAATTCTACAGACTTCCGGACCACGATGGTCTCGTGAGGCGCACCATCAACAGCGGTAAATTCCACGACTATTCCCTATGGTTGTCCGCCACACTGCAGCTTTTCGATAATTCACTATCGATCAAGGCACAGGGACAAGCTGAGAAGGTTGTGCTCACTGGGTGTGACGGTCAACACGGAAGCTGGATTTTCGGAAGCGCATATGTCAATTATTACCTGAAGAATTTCACTTTTATGGCATATTACCAGACCCCTCAGAAAATGCTCAATGCGTGGTCAAACGGAAGTCGCTACAATTATAAATGCACATACGGAATATTCATCAACTATGCTGTCGGCGATTTCAAAGCGGGATTACAGTTCCGCAACTGGTTCAGCAAAGGTCGACTGTATGAAACCTTCAACTCGCGTTATTTCTCCACAAATGGATGGACATGGAATAATGAACTTGCAGGCGGAATCACGTTGACATTGAGTTATACCTTCCCCTATGGCAAGAAAGTTAACCGCAATAATGAACTCAGGGATTCCGGTTCATCCGGTTCGGCTATCCTAAAGTAAAATAATGAGATTTCGCTGCGGCGATATAAATTCCGGCAACGGTTGAAGATGGGGCGAGAGCCCCATTTTCCGTTATCGTCACACCGATATCTCCAAAATCGAGCAATCTTGCAAGTGTATGCATCTGAAGTTGGTCGGGAAGTGAGGGATAACCTATTGCCGGACGTATTCCGCGATATTTCCCTCTCTTTATATCTTCTATATCAAGACTCTCATCCTTGGCATACCCCCAGAGATCTCGCCTGACCAAGGTATGCACATATTCGGAGGCAGCCTCCGTCAGTCGGTCGCAGATTGACTGGAGCAACAATAGTTCATAGTCATCCCCTGATTTTCGTGCCCTCTCAACTTTCTCTCTCAACACATCTCCTATCGTGACACAAAAACAACCCACATGGTCGCCATAACTTTCCGGAGCCACAAAATCGCACAGAGCAACACGCTTTTCTCTTCCCGGCTTATTTTTTTGCCGCGGGGTTGGCAAAAATTCATCATTAATCCTTATTCCTCCTTTCTCAGAAAAAGCATCATAGAACGCAACTTCCGCAAGGAGCGTAGCTCCCGATGTTTTCAGGTCTCTCAGAATCCTTCGGGCATCCGTAAGAAGAGTGTCAGCTTCCGGAGTTTCTTTATTTACTTTCCAGCAATTCAGAAAATATATCCAGTTGATATACTTCTCGACATCCTCAACAGGAACAGGAGACAACCTTCTGCATCCCGCAAAGGATGGAACCACGAATTTCTCTTTGTTCCAATCTATTTTAAAGGAACTGTCATTCCTTTCTTCTGAAACACCTCTTTCATTATTACCCGTATATTCTTCAACAAGTCTTTTCTGATTATCCTTTATACGCAATGCCTCGTTTTCATAATCAGCTATGAGTCTGCCGGCAAATATCGGATTCTGGGCAGCATCTCCAACGCGCACCACAATGCCACCGGGATAAGACGGGGCGATTTTCAAAGCCGTATGTAGTTCTGATGTCGCGGCTCCACCAACAAACAGAGGGATGCGGATAGAATTTCTCTCAAGTTCTGCAGCCACGTCAACCATCTCGTTGAGCGACGGCGCTATAAGTCCACTCAGACCTATAAAATCCGGTTTATAGGTCTTCACTGCCTCGAGAATCGCCGCAGTTTCAACCTGCACACCCAAATCTATTACTTTATAGTTGTTGCATTCAAGCACAACTTTGGCTATATTTTTCCCGATATCGTGCACATCCCCCTTAACCGTTGCAATGATAAAAGTGCCTTTTATTGCACTTTTATCATTGTTATTCTTCAGTAATGGAGTAAGCACGCTTACTGCGCGATGCATTGTGCGTGCGCTCTTCACCACCTGCGGGAGAAACATCTTTCCTTCTTCAAAGAGTTTCCCGACAATCTCCATCCCCTGCATCAGCGGGCCCTCCACCACAGCATTTGCAGATCCCAATGTCTGCTCCGCCTCCGCAAGATCAACCTCCAGTCTCGAATCATCTCCGGTTCGCAATGCATTGACAAGACGCTTCTCAACATCATCCTCACTTTCCGGCGATTCAAACGTATTTGCAGCGCCAACTCCATTGCCGGCATAATCACCGGCAACAGCAATCAGTCTGTCAGCCGCATCCTTTCTTCGAAGAAGTATCAAGTCTTCAAGAATGGTGAGCAATTCTTCCGGAATGTCGGAATATGTCACTTTGGTGGAAGGATCAAGAATTGCCATGCTCAATCCCGCTTTAACTGCGTGATACAGGAACACGGCATGCATTGCCTGCCGCAGATAGTTGTTGCCACGGAAGTCAAACGAAAGATTGCTGATTCCACCGCTCGTTTTCGCTCCCGGAAGGTTATCCTTAATCCATCGAACAGCCTTTATAAAGTCGCGTGCATAAGCGTCATGCTCCGACATGCCTGTCGCTATCGACAACACATTCGGATCAATTATTATGTCTTCGGGTGAATAGCCGCACTTCTCAGTCAGAATCCGATAAGCCCTGGCAGCAATCTCTATCTTGCGCTCGTAATCGGTTGCCTGTCCAATCTCGTCGAAAAGCATTACAACCACCGCCGCTCCGTAGGAGGCTATGATACGCGCCTGCTCCATAAATTCCGCCTCTCCATGCTTCAGGGAGATGGAATTAACAATCGCCTTTCCCGGCACGTTCTGCAATGCCGCTTCTATCACATTGAAATCAGACGAATCTATCATCCACGGCACAGAAGCGGTTTCCGGATCAGAAGACAGAAGACGCAGGAAATGCACCATCTCCACCTGCGCATCAAGCAAGCCGTCATCAAAATTGAGGTCAAGAATCATTGCTCCGTCGGCAACTTGCCGGCGTGCGATGGAGAGAGCCTCTTCATATGATTTCTCTTTTATCAGTCGAAGAAACTTTCGGCTTCCCGCCACATTACACCTCTCCCCCACGTTGATGAAACCTCGATCGTCATGAAACACATCAAGAGCGGCAAGCCATCCTGTCCGTCCGGATTCTTCGGATGATACATAACGCAGTTCGGTATCCTTTGCAAGTGCTGAAATCAGGTGTATATGTTCAGGGGTTGTTCCGCAACATCCACCAACAATATTAAGCAATCCTTCATCAAGAAGTTTCTTGATTTCAGAAGAAAATATCTCTGGGGTTTGAGCATAATTTCCCAATTCATCCGGATGTCCGGCATTAGGATAAAATATCACCGGAAATGGAGATACCGCCGTTAGCTCTCGCAGAAAAGGAGCAAGTTTGTCAGGACCAGCAGAACAGTTTATTCCCATTGCCAGAGGATTGAACAAAGACATGGCGGTAACAAAAGATTCTATTGTATGCCCTGAAAGAATCCTTCCCGATGTTTCAGAAACAGTTATCGATAAAACGAACGGAGTTTCCGAGTTCAGTTCTATCCGGGCACGATTTATGCCGAAGACCGCAGCCTTGGCATTCAACAGATCGAAAACCGTCTCTACAAGAAGAAAATCAACACCACCTTTTATCAATCCCTTTGCCTGCTCCTCGAATGCATGTGCCAGATCCATGAAATCTACAGACCTTACAGCGGGATCGTTTACATCTGAAGAGAGAGAGGCAGCCATTCCTGTGGGTCCCATGGATCCGGCAACGAAACATATCTTCCCGGGATTCTCCGACATAAATCTGTCGGCTTCGCTTCTGGCGATCCGAGCACCGGCAATATTCATCTCCTCCACACGATCCGACAAGCCGTATCTTGCCTGAGAGAAGAAATTTGAATTAAAGGTATTTGTCTCGATAATATCCGCGCCAGCCTCCAGATATTTCCTATGAACCTCTGCCACAAGTTCCGGACGACTCAAACACAAGACATCGAAATCCCCCGCAAGAGGATAAGGATGCGTCATGAAGCGACGACCCTTGGTTTCAGAATCGCTCAAGCGGAGCCGCTGCAACATCACGCCCATAGAACCGTCAAGGGTCAGCACTCGGTTCGAGAGTGCTGAACGCAAAGAGGCGATAGTATTTTGATTATTCATAATCGGCAATAAAATGAATCAGGAGCGTCAATACACCCTTCCGGCTATCTCAGCCACACTTTTCACGGCATGCATGGCATAGAAATGTATGCTCGGCACACATGCCTCCTTAAGTTCGCAAGCCTGGCGCGCTGCCCATTCCACACCAATTTCACGCACCTGCTCATCTGTCGTGCATCTCAGAAGTTCCGTAGAGAGGGCATCCGGGAAATCGATATGGAACACCCGAGGAAGAAGCGACAACTGCCGCAGAGAGGTAAGCGGTTTGATACCGGGCACAATAGGCACCGTTATACCGTTTTCTCTGGCTCGCGCCACAAAGTTAAAGAATTTTTCGTTGTCAAAAAACATTTGTGTCACTACATATGAAGCTCCTGCGTCAACTTTTGCCTTGAGCCATAGCATATCGGTGGTAAGGTTCATAGCCTCCTCATGCTTCTCAGGATAACCCGCAACACCGAATGTAAAAGGTGGATATATAGGATCGGTCTCCGTTCCGTCAGCCATTATGCCGTGATTGAAATCTGAAATCTGTTCGGCGAGGGAAAGCGCATGGATATGCCCGTCAGCACAAGTGGTGAAAGTGCTGTCACTTTTCCGTCGGTCACCTCGCAGAGCAATAACGTCGGT
>DAWBVG010000330.1:0-2754 GCA_052279865.1 Muribaculaceae bacterium | reverse complement strand
TAGACAAGACCTGCAGACGCTCCGGTAGATGCCACTACACATCCACACAATGCCGAAAGTCTTCCAAGACTTTGCTTGATATAAATGCTTGTGAGATGACTCAGCACAAGCGCTCGAATGGTCTGTTCCTCCGTGGCGTTGATATCATTTGCGAAACTAACCACTGGCATTGTGGCTGTGATTCCCTGGTTGCCACTTCCGGAATTTGACATCACGGCTATAGGAGCACCACCCATGCGGGCATCACACGCCGCAGAAGTCAATGCCATTATATGCTCCATAGGAGAGTCTCCAATAAGGCCATGCCCCTGATTCAACGTTGCCCCGAGAGCATGCCCGAAGGTTCCTTTCATGCCAAGTTCAGCGGCAGCACTGTTCAGTCGTTTTGCCTCAAGAATGAATCTTATATCATCCACAGGGGTTTCAATCGCAAACCGATAGACAGTTTTGGCATCAAGACGTATATCCTCCTCCCCAGAAGATTGGGCATCAGCTGACAAACCTTTGTCAAGAAGAACGTTTCCGTTATCATCCAGCAATATAAAGTTCTGATGCGAACCGGAGATTACTGCCCTCGCATACTTCTCACTGCTTTCTACCCTTACATCAATATGCAGATTGGAGACAGCGTCATGGCAGTGATTTATAGAAATACGATTCTCGGCAATATATCGACGACCGGCTTCTACCGCCGATTCATCCACATCCTTAAGGACTTCAAGCCCATATTCGGATTTTCCAATCAATGCTCCAAGCGCCACGGCTATCGGCAGACCAATCATACCCGTGCCGGGAATACCTACGCCCATGGCATTCTTTATGATATTCCCACTTAGAGAAAGCGTTATTTTTTCAGGGAGCGTTCCAAGCATCTCCGTGGCTTTCGCCACCGCAAGCGACACAGCAGCCGGTTCTGTACAACCTATCGCCGGCACAACCTCTCTCTTAATAAGCTTTATGATTGAATCAATTTTCTCCTTCTCCATCACATTTTATTTTTATAAAGGAAGCTGACCGTTACGACTCTGCTCCACTTTTTTATTTCGCCAACAATTACGACATACAGAAATATAGCGGTCATTACCCCCTATCTCCACCTGATCGCCTTCTGTTATTATTTCTCCGCGAGAATCTATTCGGGCATTCACAATTGTCTTACGACCGCAGTTACAAGTGGATTTGATCTCATCGATAGTGTCCGCAATCTCAAACAGACGCCGCGATCCCTCAAACAGATGTGTCTTGAAATCCGTGCGCAGACCATAGCATATTACATTGACACCGTATGTGTCAACTACACAGGCAAGCTGATCAACCTGTTCTTCTGCAAGGAACTGAGCCTCATCCACGAGTATCCATTCCGGAAGGCGGTGAGTAGTCTCTGCCATTTCCCGGATCATTGCAAACATGTCTGTGTCTCGGTAAATCCATTGACATTCCCGCTCTATGCCAATACGGCTGCGAATCACATTCTTTTTCTCACGCGTATCAATAGACGGCTTAAAACACATATACGACATGCCGCGCTCTTCGAAATTATATGCTGTAGTCAGCAACATGGCGGTTTTCGCCGAACCCATGGTGCCGTACCTGAAATATAGTTTTCCTAATCTTTTCATGATATTGCGAATTTACAAAATAATCCCCAAGTGACAAAGTTTTTGGTTAATGTTGTTGAACATTTGATCGTAAATCATTGTTAATTATGCAGAAAGGAGATTCCACTATGGCAGATGTAAAAGTAATATCCGTGAACCCGGGCAAAAACACAATCGGAGCCCTTAATTTCGAGTTTATCGAGAAAGTTGCTCGCACCTGCAGACCTGTAGGTAAAGTAATACACAATCAGCGAGTTAAATCAATATGCAATTCTATTTTCGGAATAAATAAATCTACAACGAATGTCGGGTCAGCCAAATTGCTGCTGATCAGAGCCATGACTGCGGCGTTCTTTATGACGCTTGGAATTTTAAATCTTAATATCAGTTCTTTGTCAGCTGAATTCAACATACATTTATTCAATATAGTGATTGGAGGGATGATTCTGGTGGGATTCTTCGCCCGCATTGCTTCTATTTGCGGATTTATCCTTTATGCATCCATGGCAGCGTTACCTTTGTTCGGCGTCTCATCCTCGTTCTTATCTCTTTCCACTGCCACGCCTGACATCACGGCAATATCACAATCATTGATATTTCTTTTCCTCGCAATCACCGGACCGGGGAGATATTGTATAGATCAATTACTTAGAAACTGGATTTTCCGGATTGCAAAACGCAAAGCATCTACGCGTGCAAAAAGGAAAAACCTCCGCGAAGCAGAGGTTAGAATGAGTTATAAAGCCTGGCGAGAGGCTGAATGATATTAATGACCGTATGTCTTGCAGTAGGCTTTCAAGCTGCATTCCAGACAATCCGGTCTACGGGCTTTACATACGTACCTGCCGTGAAGAATCAACCAGTGATGTGCGGTAGATATCAAGTCCTCGGGAATATATTTCACAAGAGTCTTCTCGGTTTCCAAAGGTGTCTTTGAATTGTTTGTCAATCCAAGACGGTTGCTCACACGAAACACATGGGTATCAACCGCCATCGCGGCTTTATTCCACACCACTGCAAGCATCACGTTTGCTGTCTTGCGACCGACACCTGGCAATTTCATAAGGTTGTCGATATCAGTAGGCATTTCCCCACCGAATTCTTCGGTCAGCACGCGAGCCGCACGAATAAGGTGTTTCGACTTATTGTTGGGAAA
>DAWBVG010000329.1:0-5513 GCA_052279865.1 Muribaculaceae bacterium | reverse complement strand
GCGGCAGACCGTCTGCGAGAAGAAGCTGCCCGTTTTCATTGCGTTTGAAAGCGACACCATAGATGTTAGGATACGTACAACCCGCCTGTGCACGCACCTGTGGCTCAACAAATCCACCAAGCATGATTGATTCAACTCCGGGGGCGAGAGAAACCACCTTGTTGTCAACGGCAGTAAAGTTTACTCCGAGATTGAGGTCATAATCGGCATGCTGCAGGATTGCGCCACTGATGCTGAACTCATGGCTCCATGTGCGCATCTGTCCCGCATTCGTGATCTTGTCGGAATAACCTGTAGAACCAGCCATAGGAACGGCAAAAATCTGATCCTTTACGTTCTGGAAAGAAGCCGTGTATTCGAAACGAAGCCTGTTCTGGAAGAATGCAAGGTCAATACCGAATTCAATGTTTTCGGTGTTCTGCGGTTTAAGGTCGGGATCATACAGCACGTAATATGGCACGAATGAAGAGGTCCCTCCTTTAATAGGATATGTAACGGGCGTGTAAGTGTACATTCCGGAACCATAGCTCGGCGTGTAGTAATAATTACGATAGAACTGTCCTGCCTGACCAACCTGCGCATAAGATAGCCTCAGCTTACCGAAGTTGAATGCCGTGTTGCCTTTCAACGGCTCAAGTTCCGTAAAGACCCAACCTAAAGATACTGATGGATAGAAGAAAGATCTGTTGCCGCTCGGCATAGTTGAGACATAGTCGTTTCGTCCGGTGACTGTAAGGAAGAGCATGCTTCTCCAGCTCAAACCGAGTTGTCCGAAGAAACCGACAGTGCGTTCCTGTGTGGTATATTCAGAGCTTGTGAAGTTTGTGGCATTTCCTATGGTAGGTAGTCCATAGAAATTGAAATTAGAGCCATAGTAACTCCACCAGCGGGCATTGTCCTGGTTTATTTCACAACCGAGCATCGCGTCGAAATCAAAGTCTCCCCAAATCGCATTGAAGTTGGCGGTGAAGAGATTGTTAAAGATATTGCGGCTCACCCCATAGTTGGTGATTTCTCCGTTGGTATTTGCTGCGGAACCAACCTCTGCCATATCCGTATAATTCGAGGTGTAGACATCAAGACCCGCCTGCTCGCGAAACCATAGGGAGTAATTATCACCCCAGTTGATGTTCGGATGGTATTCAACATAGGCATTCCCGAATACGCGGTTGGTGTGTTGCAGGTATTCATCATTTTCCGCCCACCAGTAAGGGTTGTTGAAGTTCGTGGCGCGGAAGAGCACCTGCTGTGTCGGATAGTCCGACACATGATAGGGTGTGCCTTTGAGGTCGTATTCTGACGGAGCTGAGTAAACCACATTCATAATGCCGGAATTGGCGCCCGGAGCTGAGGTGATTTTCGAAGATGAGTAGTTTGCCGAGAATCCGGTTTTCCATTCGTTGTTGATATTCCAGTCAACAAGCCCGCGGGCACTCCAACGATTCATGCCGGTGGAGGGAACAATGCCTTTCTGATACGAGTTGTTGAGACCGAAGGAATATGAAGCGCGTTCTGTTCGCTGAGAAATTGAGAAGTTAGTGTTCTCGGTGAAGCCTGTGTTAAAGAAATCACCAACATTATCGTGGATTGTAGGCACGCTCCAGCTGTCAAGTCCAGCCATCTCGTATTTTGGATTGTAATACATCCCCGGGTGTCCCTGGGTGTTGCCACCATATTTGGAATCATTAGGTAGGTCGGAGATCTTGGGTCCCCATGTCATGGAAGAGGAAGGATTATATGCGGCAATTGAGTTGCCTTGTGCATATATGTCCTGGCGTTTGAATTTGCGGGATACTATTTCTCCCGAAAGGTTTGTTGAGAGGGTGACGGTCGGTTTGTTTGAGAGCATCTTGCCTCGTTTTGTGGTGATGACGATCACACCATTGGAGGCACGAATGCCATAAAGGGCGGAGGCTGCCTGACCTTTCAGCACATTGATGCTTTCGATATCATCCGGGTTTATGTCGATAGAACGGTCAGCGATGTTTGCACCTGTCACAGAATTGCCCGTGCTGAAATCGGCTTGTGATTCGATAGGCATGCCGTCAACCACATACAGAGGCTGATTATTGCCGTCAAAAGAACGTGCTCCGCGGATCACAATCTGGTTAGATGCTCCCGGTGCTCCGGACGAAGGACGGATATCCACGCCTGTAAGTTTCCCCTGCATGGCGGAAGCCAGAGAGGTTGTCCCATCGGTGTTGAGGTCTTCAGCTTTGAGATCCTGGACTGCGTATCCGAGTCCTTTACGATCTTTTTTCATGCCGAAAGCCGTGACCACAACCTGTTCCAATTGCATGTCGGTAGAGCTTGTTAGCTTGATAAGCATCACTCCGTCTGCCGGAATATCGACCTGACGGGTTATCATTCCCACATAGGAGACATTGAGCTTCTTTACTGACGCGGGAATGGTCAGCGAGAATTTTCCGTCAAAGTCAGTGGCGGCTCCGCGTCCTCCTCCAACAGGGAGGATGGTTGCTCCGGCGAGCGGCTCTTCATCAGCCGCGAATACTACTGTTCCCGTGATGGTGCGCATCTTCTGTGCATCCATTGTCAGGGCTGTAGCTGCAAGCAAGAGTAAGAAAAACAGCTTTTTCATACGCAAATTATTATTTAGTTAGAAAAATAGTAGCTGCTATCCGCCATCAATACCTGCTTGTGGCAGGAAATTTCTGACGAATCTTCATCAAGGTAATCTTTGAATTTCTCAAACAGCGAGTCTAAGTCAAGACAGCAGGTTTCAAGGTGTAAAACAGGGTGTCGTTTTTATACGACTTTCAGGGTCATATTGCTATAAAAGCAGTCAAATATAGTGTATATTGCTTCTGAATTAATATAATTCGTTGGCATTTGTCAAGTGTTAATATGTGTTTAACAGCGGCAAAGATATGTAAATTTTTTTAAACTTTATTAATACCCCCCCATTTTTAACAAATATTAACAATGATCTATGTCACAATTCTTCTTTTGGTTCGTAAGCAGTGGGCTAACTAAGATAAAAATATTATCTTTGCAGCAAATAACCTAACAGAAACATCTTTATGTCTTCCAAACGTCTTCTTTCTCTTGACATCATGCGGGGCATGACCATAGTGTGTATGATAATCGTTAACAACGGTGGCGGTCCCGACAATTATATGCATCTGGAACACAGCGACTGGAACGGGATTACTGTCTGCGATCTTGTGTTCCCTTTCTTCCTGTTTATAATGGGTATGACTACTTATCTTTCCCTTGCCAAGAGAAATTTTGAACCGTCATTTTCTACAATCCGGAAGATATTGAAACGCACTGTCTTGATTCTTCTTATCGGATGGGCGATACATTGGTTTGCCAATGTCTGCTATGGCAAGGGATGGCTTGATTTCGGACACTTGCGTCTTACCGGTGTCCTGACGCGAATAGCATTATGTTATGGGATTGTATCGTTTATGGCGTTGTATATGAGCCGCAAGGCTATGGCGATTACTGCCGGTGTGTTGCTTGTAGTATACGGAGCCGCGTTGTTGCTTTATAACGGATATGCCAATGATCTCACCAATATCAATGCTGTTATTGACCGCTGGCTTCTTCCGGAAGGTCATCTCTACACAAAAAGACCGGTAGATCCGGAAGGCGTGCTTGGCACGATTCCATCAGTGGCACACACCATCATCGGTTTCTGTTGCGGTGCGATATTGATGAAAAGAGAGAGACTTGACGGGCGTCTGTTGAAGCTGTTTGTGGTGGCGATGCTGTTGATGGTGGGGGGCTTTCTCCTTAGCGGCATATTGCCCGAGAACAAGCGTATCTGGAGTCCGAGTTATGTACTTATAACCTGTGGTATGGCTGCGGCGCTTCTTTCCACAATCTCATATTTTACTGACGTTAAAGGGTATCGCAAGGGTTGGACATTCTTTGAGGCATTCGGTGTGAATCCACTGTTTCTATATGTGCTTGGTGACATTGCCGGTATAGTGCTCGGTGCCACTCATGCCAAGCGTCCGATATATGAATGGATATTAAGTTGGAGTCAAGTGCCCGAACTTGCTTCCGCTATCTATGCGGTGTCGCTGATGCTCGTATGCGGCGCCGTGGCTTACCCCCTCTACCGCCGTCGCATCTACATCAAAATTTAGAATATATTTAAATTACAGACACCATGAACAAATTTATATTCCGACTGGTAATATTGTTTTTCTTGTCATTGCCGTTTCATAGGGTGCAAGCACAGCAAAGGCTGCTGTTGCTTACAACTGCAGTATCATAGTAGGAAGAGGAATTTTATCATTTGTTTGTGCCGCAGTTGCAAGCAACAGCGGCTACAGTTCGTGGCACTATACGCCAACCGTTTTGAGGCGTGCCAATTATTCTTTTTTACCTCTTACTTTTAACTTCTAACTTAACACAATTGTCTTGGCAATTGTGTTAGTAGCTTATAATTTAAGGTAAAGAATCTTAACGGAAATCATTTTGGCGAAATTGTTGCGTTTATGGATAAGCTAACGATAATAATAAACACACATGAAGAAATTACTTCTTACCCTAGTAGCGCTGCTGATGACTATGACGGCAGCGAATGCATCGATTTTCGACAAATACACAATCAAACGTAGCGAGTTGCCTGAAGAAGCGCAGACAATGCTTACCGAATATTTCCCAAAAGCAAAAGTGGAAATGATAAAGGTTGACAAACACCTGCTGAAGAAAACAGATTATGATGTCCGCCTGTCGAATGGCATAAAGATTGAATTCAGCAACAAAGGTAAGTGGACCTCTGTTGACTGCGGAAAGAAGGCTGTGCCTGAGGATTTGTTGCCCAATACCATCCGCAGATACCTTTCGAAGAATTTTGCCGATCTTAAGGCAGTCAGCATTAGCAAACGAAACGGTGGTCACGACATCGGTCTCTCAGACGGAACGCTTCATCGCTTCGACGTCCTCGGTTCCTACAAAGGAGTCATAACTCCCGAAGAAAAGTGATGTGATTCTCAAAGATTTAATTCAACATCTAATATGCAAAAATGCATTCCGCCTCCACCGACGGAATGCATTTGTTTTTTGGGGGTAAGTATTCATAATAATGCCTATGAAAATGGTGAGTTAAAACAAAATCGAACTAGTGCATTTTTTGCACTAGTTCAATTTTTTGCGTTAGTTCAAGAAGAAGGAGGTAGAGAACAATTTTTCAATCGTAATTCAGTGCAAACGCTTCTTGATATGATATTGCGGAGCGCTTGTCTTTATTATTAATCCAACCTTTTTCAAGATGGCTCGTCTGAGATATATCTCCTGCACTCATATTTGAAAACAAAGAACATACTCTTTCAATGGTGCTTATCTCAGATTCGTTTAATAACATGCTGTTTGTTTCCTTTGTTGCATTCAGCATAATTCCACTTTGACCGCTTGGATACACATATTCCTCCATATCAATTCCAGGCAAAGAGCTATAGAGTTTCCCCCACTGTCTCGGAACCGGTCCAAATGGCAATGCCTTATATGTGATGCCGGTTATTCCATAACCATGTTTT
>DAWBVG010000328.1:0-1265 GCA_052279865.1 Muribaculaceae bacterium | reverse complement strand
TCGGAGATGTGTTTAAGAGACAGGTCTGCTTGGTCAGGCGCGTTCCCGCGACTGGCTGTCTCCGGCGTCTTTGAATCTCAAATTCGAGGAAGCCCCCGTATGGCGCGACCGTATGGACAAGGCAATTGTAGCGGCATTACTTTCTCCTCAGAATCTCGGAAGCATAAATTCAGGTCATGAATCTGACCCTCAAAGATGTTATTCTGTTTCTGATTATACTGATGATGCGCTTAAAGGAATATTTGCTGCGGCTTATGCCAACCGCAAACTTGACGATACTGAGCGTCGTCTTCAAAGCGCAGCATTGGAAATAATGATTAAAGGTGCGGGATTGACACAGTCGACAGGCAAATCCAAGAGTTTTACAGATGAACAAGGTGCAAACTGGATGGATGCAGATCCGACATCAATACTTGGAATAGAATTGTCTCTTCCATGTTCGCACGATGCGGTGTGCGCTCATGCTGCAAGACATGAGGGTGACAACTCGTTTTTCCGTTTGGCATTTGGCTATCCTACACTTCCTGCCGAGATGCTGAAACCATTGATGTTCTCCCGTCTGAAAAAAATCCAGACTCTTTACCGCCGTGCTGCAGCATCGGCTCCCGATGCTTCTTCTCGTGAATTCTACGAATATCAGCTCCGTAATATAGAGCTGGCTCTCGACCAGAAATAACAAACAGCTTAAAGCCAACATCATATGCAAAAGAACGCTTTGGTATTATTTATCATTTGTCTCCTGGCGCTTCCCGCTTTGGGTGCTCCTGATGGAACTTCATATCTTACAGGAATCGTGCTTGATGAGAAAGAGGAGCCTCTGGTGGGGGCTACCGTAAGGGTGGAAGGTGTTCCGGGTGGCGCTGCTACCGATATCGACGGAAAGTTTAAGGTCGCCCTTTCTGCGCGTAAGATATCACGTCTGATAGTCACCTGTTTTGGTTATGAGACACGCCGTATGGATGTTGGTCGCGACACTAAGAATCTGGTGGTGAAAATGACGGAAGTGCATTCCGAAATAGATGAAGTTGTCGTGATAGGTTACGGCACAGCCAAGAGATCGGAATTGACTTCTTCTGTGGAGACCATAAGCTCAAAGGATTTATTGAAAATCCCGGCAATGAATATTGACCAGTCGTTGGGAGGTCAGGTAGCGGGTCTTGGAGTTAAGGCGGTAACCGGTGATCCTTCATCCGCGCGTGAGTCTACAATGAGTATCCGAGGAAACCTTGACAGCCCTTTGTTGGTAATAGATCTGTCTCTTATAC
>DAWBVG010000327.1:0-1777 GCA_052279865.1 Muribaculaceae bacterium | reverse complement strand
GTCCGAAGGTGTTTGCCGGAGAATACGCATGCCACACAAAAGGGCACAACCAGAACCACTTTGGCGCCGCGCTCTGCGAGGCAGCGTTCATGACCGGGCTGGAGCGTAATGCCGACATTGTGGAGATGGCAACATACGCACCGCTTTTCGCACATGTCGATGGCTGGCAGTGGCGTCCTGACATGATCTGGTTCGATAATCTTCGCAGCATGCCTACGGCAAGCTATTATGTGCAGCAGATGTATGGTCACAACCGCGGTTCCCGCGTAGTGCCTACGACTCTCGGCAAACAGCCGGCGGCAGGTCTTGAAGGTCAGGACGGCATCTTTGCTACCACAGCTTACGATAATGATGCCAAGGATTATATCGTGAAGATTGCCAATACGTCAGATAAAGATCAGGAAATAAAACTTGATTTCAAGGGGTATAAAGGGAAATTCACCCACATGACGATTGAGACACTTCATGCCGACGACAAGACCGAGAACACTCTTGACAATCCCGATCTCGTGCACCCGGTGAAGCAGTCTCTCTCTATCGACGCTACTGCTTCTCCAATGGTGACTGTGCCGGCAAAGACGTTCGCAATATATCGTTTTAAATAGAGGCTTTAAGTTTTAGGCTTTAGGTTTTAGATGTTTCGCGGATGTGACTAAAGCCTAAAGCCTAAAACCTAAAGCCTAAAACCTAAAACTATGGCTAAATTTGATAAATTAGAAGTATTGAAGAAGATGGAAGCGGCTCCAATGGTGCCGGTTTTCTATCATAAGGACGCTGCCACGGCAAAGGCTGTGGTGAAAGCCTGCTATGATGGAGGTGTGCGTCTGTTTGAATTCACAAACCGTGGAGATTTCGCTCACGAGGTATTTGAGGAAGTAGTGAAATATGCAGCCGAAGAATGCCCCGAGATGGCAGTCGGTGTAGGCTCTGTTGTTGAGCCTGCAACAGCCGCTCTCTATATGCAGCTTGGGGCATGTTTCGTGGTAGGTCCTCTGTTTAACGCAGAAGTGGCTAAGACTTGCAATCGTCGTGGTGTACCTTATATTCCCGGATGTGGCAGCGTATCGGAAGTGGGTTGGGCACAGGAAGCCGGTTGCGAGGTCTGCAAGATTTTCCCCGGAGATGTACTTGGTCCTAAACTCGTGAAAGGACTTGTAGCGCCGATGCCTTGGTCCAAACTTATGGTTACAGGAGGAGTAGAACCAACCGAAGATAATCTCAAATCTTGGTTTGGCGCAGGCGCATTCTGTGTTGGAATGGGCTCCAAACTCTTCCCGAAAGATGTTGTCGCTGCCGGCGACTGGTCGGTAGTCACTGCAAAATGCAAGGACTGCTTCAGTTGGATTCGAAAAGATAATTGATGAAATCGTTGAGAGGCTTCTGAGTCTTCATATACGACAGTATGTTCTTCACCGCATCTTTTGATTTCATAAAGGAATCCGGCACAGGAGAGATGACAGTGTAGTCTCTCGGTTTCAACAGATCGATATATTCCCAATCTTTGGGAAACCCTTTGGGAGCAGTCTTGAGAAGATTGCTCCCAACTTCTTTATAGCGCTCCTTGAATTCCGGATTATTTATTATTTCAAGATACTCCTCGATGTTGTCGTAGATCGACTGGCGTATCTCCTTAAGAAGGGGCGCGGGTGGGCACCAGCACCCTCCACCAACAAAGGAATTGCCCGGTTCGAGGTGGATGTAATATCCGCAGCGTTCACTTTTCTTATTGCCATTGGGGCAGATGAAGATGCCTATATGTGTTTTATATGGTGTTTTG
>DAWBVG010000326.1:0-2108 GCA_052279865.1 Muribaculaceae bacterium | reverse complement strand
CCTCATTATCATTAAGCCAATATGAATATCTCTTTACACCTTCGCCTCCTTCCGGTATTTTTACAAACCAAGCCGATTTGACAGGAGTCGCCATTCCATGAGGGCTCGCAAGATATACCGTAACCGAATGCAAACCGGATGTCAAAGATGATGCATCTATATCCAAATGAACAATGGAGCTATTCCCTGAAATGTCGAGAACCCCTTTATATTCATTATCAAGAAAATAATAAGCGCCGAAAGTTGAGCGTTGCAAATCAGTAGGCACCCTCATAAAGATACCATTTCGATATCCTAACGAAACGCCATCCTTATCGGCAAGAATCAAGCCAAGTGTGTGCATGCCAAGATCAACTTCACTCATATCAAGGTCGAGATTGATTAAGCCATTAGCACCAACCGACACTTTATCCGTTCTAAAAAGTTGCCCGTCAACAAAGATTGTTGAGGACACCGGTTCGTTCTCTTCCAGTTTCCTGCTCTGCTTCAAGAACCAGCCAGTATGCGTAGCTGAAATATCTGAACTGCTTTCAATATAAGCATGGAAAGTATGGAAACCATCCGAGAGACCGTCTGTTGTTATTTCAAAACTGCCGGGAGTAAAGGAGTAACGTTCTCCGCCGAAATCGAACCAATATTTACCAGAGATATCGGTGATGTCATTACTTCGAGCAGTCAGACCTACTGTTGTAACAATAATACAAAAAGCAAGTCTTAATATTGACTTAAACATACGACAGTATTATTTGGCATTAACCTCAATGTCAACTGATAGCCTACCGTCAGCAGTCGTTTTGGGAGCGACATTGAATTTTACGATCTGAGGATTAGTTGGAGTTGGATCGAAAGAGAGCGAACCTCCATAAATACCGACCTCGGTTCCATCATCGCCTACATACTGCTTTGCCTCATCTGTCAGCTGATAGAATGTTCCTTCTTTAAAAAGCTGGATTCCATCTGGAAGGACAGTGTTATTATGGGTATCAAGAGTTGCATAAAATGGATTATTGGGAGTAGCATAACATTTCCCCGACCATATTGAATTAAATGCATTCCCGTAATTTTGACAGTGCTCATAGTCATTCGAATTGATATATATTGAATTCTTAACGACACAGGCATTATCTCCAAAACTATTTTTCTTTTCTAAAATGCAATTTGTTATGTTATGATGCGAGCTGCCGCCATCAAAATATACTTCTTTTAAATAGCAACCATAGAAATTCATTGTGGCATTGTAACATGTTCGAGATACCTCCTCTCCATAAATTACACAATTAATAAAAGTTACATTCGTAAAACCTCCCTTACCTGTGTTATAATCTAATTTCTTAAGTTTACATTTAGAAAACTGTGCATTGATAACGGCTCCCAAACTCACCCGATTTTCACTGAGAATACCTTCTAATTTAAAACTATTATTTTCATCACCATCAGCATTGATCTCGAAATCGCCAGTAAGTAAAGTCGGTTCAATATAGGGGTCAGTATCATTAACCCTCACTCCCATTCCGGCACCACGCACAGTTATTCGTTTCTCAAAATTGATAGCAGTAAAAGAACCGGAAGAAAGTGTAATCACATCCCCATCTGCTGCCGCTGCATATGCATTCCTAAGGGCATCTGCAGATGTGTAAGAGGTAATTGTTCCTTCGTGTGATAGAGTGGCAACTTGCGTAGATTGTGCTTTGCCGGTGCAAACTACTGCGACAAGCAGAGTTAGCAATAAGTATAGCTTCTTCATAACTATTATTTTGCCCCGGCTCCCGACAGACAGTTTTGTTATTGGTGATTTAAAAGAAAAGCGTGAGAGCCTTACTTGTTGCTCGTCCCACTCGTTGAGGCTCTGGAAATGCCCGGTATAGTTGAACGAGCAAACTTGCAGAGCCTCACGCAGAATATGATAATATACCAGACTAACGCTCACGCGCCTGCCCGGCAATACATACATATCCACATAAGTCATCTACCGTTTGCCTCATCCTTGACTATACCAAAAGAAATTTTCCAGATTTCAACGAGTCAAGAAGAGCGCTGAGTAAACGCCTTTCATTATGTCTTTTGCAGCCCTCCCACATCGCCCATGACCGGGCTCTGCGTTGCGGTCT
>DAWBVG010000325.1:0-9227 GCA_052279865.1 Muribaculaceae bacterium | reverse complement strand
GCATATTTGTAACCACTAAGCTTATCTTTGAAGTCACGAAGTGTCATGCCTTTGCGAGTCTTAAAGAATGTGGCATCTGTTATGTTGGATATAATTTTACGAGCTTCCTTTTCAGCATTGAAATAGTTACTGTAAATAGAGGATCCGGTCATGAATGAAAGATTGGTATAGTTGTTCTGGCCGACATCCTTTAATTCCTTATTCATGAAGTTAAAAGATTTACCCTCTCCAACAATAAGAATATTTCTATTAATATATCCAAGGACAGTATAATCAAAGGGAATAATAACATTGTCATCTCTATCTACAACGCCATATTTTTCTTGCTTTTTTGCAAGATAGTATTTGTCATTTATTTTAGTCAATGGAATAAGTTCATCATATTTTGCGCGGATAACGATTTCGCCCTTTTCATTTTTTAGTCCATATGCATCACCGTCCATAAAAACGATTACTCCATTATTAAATCCAAGCCAATTAGGGATATAACCTTTCCATTTACCAATAGAACTTACTTTTTTCCCTGTCTTATCCAATAATACGACATCTCCGTTTTCTTTTTGAACAGGAAGATAGCCATTGTTAAAAGAGCCAAAGTCTTTATACTCATTTGATGAAAATGAGAATAATTCTTTGCCTTTGGTGTCAATTGCAAAATATTTATTTGTTGAATCATTTACTTCTTTCCCTACAATAGCAAACCCATCAGCCGAGAAATTGGATGCCCTGTCATATAAAGGCTTGATAACAATTTCTCCTTTCTCATTTACATATCCATACTTGCTGTCGTCATTAGAAACAATTGAGAAGCCATTTACAAAATCATTGGCGGTGACAATAGAATTGTCAAGATTTGCAACTATTTCGCATTTTCCATTGATGATAGAAATCCCTTTGCCTTTTAGAACGGCAAGGGCAACATCTTTTTCATTAAATGCTGTTGCACAAAGAAAACTTTCACCATTTATAGGTTTAGTAACATTGTCAACTGAAAAATAGTCGTATAATCCACTTTCGTTTTTTACACAAAACTTGTCGTTGACGATTACGGACGGTTGGCTCTTAAATTCGTCTTTGTGAATTATTTCACCGGTTGTAACATCTACGATGCTCCACATGTCAGAATCAACCAGCTTGGCTGCAACGTATCGGGTATTCGCCTCGTCTGAATTGCCACACGATACTAGCGTTGCTATGCATGCTATAAGCATAGCCGCTAATAAAAAGGATTTTTTAATAAGTTTAGCCATGGCGTATTATTTAGATGATTAGTTCAGTCTTTATTGAGATGGAATCGAATGATTCGAGTTATCATATTATATAGTGCACAATCAATAGATTATTGGATAGGTCCAAATATTGTTATTGATATGTGCAAATAAAAACTAAATAGTTTAAATTCGTTTGATCCAATCTGTGTCAGGTCGGTTGATCTCAGTTGAAATCGGGGGGTTGGACCGAGTCTGTTGACACAGTGTTGACACGGAGTGAAAGTAAAAATCGCAAGCGGTTAGGAATTAACTGCTTGCGATTTCATGGATGGTGCCCAGAACAGGACTCGAACCTGCACGCCTCGCAGCACTCGCACCTGAAACGAGCGCGTCTACCATTCCGCCACCTGGGCTATTTAATCATGTTTTGTCGGGGTGAAAGGATTCGAACCTTCGACCCCCTGCTCCCAAAGCAGGTGCGCTAACCGGACTGCGCTACGCCCCGAAAATTTCTGCAAATTTACATATATTTTTTTATATTCCAAAGAGAAGAGGCAGATTATTGACATTTTTTATGAGTTGGGTGGTTGAAAAAGGTGTGTTTTTATCCAACTTTTACCCAATTTAGCCAAGTCCGTTTGCTCGTTTGAAAGTTTTAAGCTATTTTTGCTTGTTGATTGTTTATTCAATTTTCGTAGGCAAGTTGGTGTCGGCGAATCTAAATTATTCATAACCTATGTCTGATCTGAATTTCTTTGCTCCAGATTTTTATTATGCCGTGGTGGGGATGATGCTGGTGCTGGCGGTGGTGGTTTTTGTCGCCTTGCAACGGGTGTCGGCAGGGTACGGGATGATGTACAGCAAGAAGTGGGGTCCGTCGGTGGGCAACCGTCTCGGATGGGTGCTGATGGAGTCGCCTGTATTTTTCGCGATGTTGCTGTTCTGGCTGCTGAGTCCGCGACGTTGGGAACCGGCGCCGATGGTGATGGCGATATTCTTCCTCTTCCATTATTTCCAAAGATCGTTCATTTTCCCTTTCAAAATCAAGGGGAAAAGCCGTATGCCGCTCGCAATCGTGGCAATGGGCATCATATTCAATCTTGTAAATTCCTATATGATCGGTGGCTGGCTCTTCTATGTGTCACCGCAGGATATGTATCCGGTGTCGTGGCTGTGGAGTCCGCTCTTCATTTTTGGCTCTGTGATCTTCTTCGCGGGTATGGCTATCAACTGGCATTCCGATCATATCATCCGCAATCTCCGCAAACCGGGCGATACGCGTCATTATATACCGCGGGGTGGGTTTTATCGATATGTCACTTCAGCGAATTATTTCGGGGAGTTTGTGGAGTGGACGGGTTACGCGATACTCACCTGGAGCGTTGGCGGACTGGCTTTTGCCGTATGGACTTTCGCGAATCTGGCACCCCGTGCCCGCAAGCTTCATGCCCGTTATGAGGAGGAATTTGGCGATGAGTACCGCCAGCTCAAAAGAAAATATATACTTCCATTTCTTTATTGATGTGGAAAGTTAAATATGTAATGTTTAATTGCAATGGATAAGAAACTGTTTACATCGGCGATGATCGGTCCCGTAGAGCTGCGCAACCGCACTATCCGTTCGGCGGCTTTCGAAGGGATGGGACGCGATAACGGTCCCACGGAGATGCTTCGCGATTATCATATATCCGTGGCTCGCGGAGGTGTGGGCATGACTACGCTTGCCTATGCGGGTATCAACCATTCGGCGCTCTCTTTCAAGACGCAACTGTGGTTGCGTCCGGAGATTGTGGCTCCGCTTCGTGAGATCACCGACGGAATACATGCCGCCGGTGCCAAGGCTTCGATACAGATAGGTCACTGCGGCAACATGACTCACCGCTCTACCGCTGGTTGCACGCCCGTAGGAGCATCCACCGGTTTCAATCTCTATTCTCCCACATTCTGTCGCGGTTTGCGGAAGGATGAGCTGAAACAGATGGCTCTCGATTTCGGTACAGCCGTGAAGACGGCACGCGATGCCGGTTTCGATTGTGTGGAGGTTCACGCCGGACATGGCTACCTTATCTCGCAGTTCCTATCACCATACACCAACCGGCGCCGCGATGAATTCGGCGGAAGCCTTGACAACCGCATGACGTTCATGCGCATGTGTCTCGAAGAGGTGATGAAGGCTGCCGGTTCAGATATGGGCGTATTGGTCAAGACCAATATGCGCGACGGTTTCAAAGGCGGTCTGGAGATTGACGACTGTCTTACGGTTGCCCGCGAAATAGAGCGTTGCGGCGTGCACGGTATCGTGCTGTCGGGCGGTTTTGTCAGTAAAGCCCCGATGTACGTGATGCGCGGTCAGATGCCGATTTATTCCATGACGCATTATATGAAGCAGTTGTGGCTGAAATATGGCGTCAGGATGGTGGGTAAATACATGATACCCAAGGTTCCGTTCAAGGAGTTGTATTTCCTTGAGGATGCCCGTCGTTTCCGCGAGGCGCTCAGCCTGCCATTAGTTTATGTAGGAGGTGTCGTAAGTCGTGAAGGTGCCGACAAGGTGCTTGACGAAGAGGGCTTTGACTTTATACAGATGGGCAGGGCGTTGCTCAACGAGCCGGACTTCGTGAATCGTATGCGCGAAGAGGAGAACCACCGTTGCGGTTGCGACCATGTTAACTACTGCATTGCCCGCATGTATTCCCGCGAGATGGCTTGTCATAAGCATTGCCGGGATCTCACACCTGCAATCTGCAAAGAGATAGATAAGGTTAAGAGGCAAAACAAACGAGATGAGGAAAGATAAGGAGATACGAGGGAAGCTGGCGGTGGTTACCGGGGCGAGCAGCGGAATCGGATTGTGCTTCTGTCGCGAGCTGGCGAAACGCGGTTGCAAGCTGCTGATGGTTAGTAATCAGGAGAAAGAACTTGCAGCGTGTGCATCGGAGATTGCAGTGGAGTATGGAGTGCATGCATATCCGCTGTATGTCGATCTAACTTCGCCTTCCGCCCCTGAAGAGATTTTAGGATATCTTGACAGCTATGCCCTCAAGGCTGATTACCTTATCAACAATGCCGGAATATTCTCGTTCCGTCCCATCGTTGACACTGATCCCCGCAAACTCGATTGCTTCATTCGTCTTCACGTGGATGCCGTCACAAATCTCAGTCGTGCGTTCGCATTGCGGTTTAAAGAGGCAGGCAAGGGGAGAATTCTCAATATGTCGTCGATGTCATGCTGGATGCCGATGCCCGGAATTGCCATGTATTCGGCAACGAAAGCCTATATACGCGTGTTCAGCCGTGCATTGCATTATGAAATGCGCGATTACGGTGTGACAGTCACCGTGGCGTGCCCCGGAGGTATAGCCACTGACCTTTTCGGACTCTCCGAACCGTTGAAGAAGTTTGCCGTTGCTATTCGTGTGCTCGACACCCCGGAAAGTTTCGCGCGTAAGGCTGTCAACAAGATGCTGAAAGGGAAAAAGCAATATATCAATGGACTGCTGAACCGCGTTTCAATAGTGTTTGTGGCATCGCTTCCTACGCCAGTAAGGATGCTGGTGAAGAGGAAAATGCTGGATAAAGGAATCACAAGATAAGGGAGAAGGGAAAAGTAATAAGTAATAAGTAAGAAGTAACAAGTAAGAAGTTAGAAGTAAGGGCTAATCTATGAAGAAACGGGATAATAAAGATTTGTCAATATCCAACATACCGGCGGGGATGCCGGTGCTGGTAACAGGTGCGAGCGGTAGCATCGGACGCGAGATCTGCCGTGCCTTGGGACGTCTCGGGGTGCCGATGATTATGGCTTGCCGTTCCGAATTGCGTTTTGCCGACACTCTCGGTGAGTTGCTGAAGGAGAATCCTTCGTTGCAGGCTACTTTTCTGCAGCTCGATCTCAACAGTTCGGTGTCGGTGACAGAGGCGGTAAACCATCTCAAAGGGGTGACTCTTGCGGGCATCGTCAATAATGCAGGCACGATGGAGCGCCATTTCTCCCTTAGTGTCGACGGACCTGAAACCACAATGAATGTGAACTACCACAACACCCGCCTGTTAAATCAGCTGCTGTTGCCTCAAGTGGCATGCGGTGGCGCCGTTGTCTTCACTACCTCCCTCACGCGCCATCGCTGGGGCAAACGTCATCTTCCCTCTACGGTAAACGAACGCTCCTTCGGTCAGCTTACCACTTATTCCCTCTCCAAAGCCTGGATCACACGCTTCGCAGCCGAGTTTTGCGAAGAGGGTAAGAAATGCGGTGTAAGAGTCAACTGTGCCGATCCTGGCGTTGTGGATTCCTCGATGATACGGATGGACCGCTGGTTTGATCCGATCGCCGACGTAATCTTCCGTCCGCTGATCCGCACTCCCCGCAACGGTGCGGTTCCCGCCATGCGGGCTCTCCTCAGCTCCGAATGCTCCCGCATCTTCACACTGCGGTCCTCCGTACCGCTTCAGATTTAGAATTAAAAATTCATTATTATGAAAACGACGATAATAGCTTTAGGATTGCTGGCGGGTGCGGGCGTTGCCCATGCCGTACAGCCGATGTGGGTGAGGGATGCACGCATCTCTCCCGATGGTACCAAGATCGCATTCTCCTACAAGGGAGATATCTACACCGTGCCGGCTGAGGGTGGAGATGCCGTGCGTCTCACTTCCGGGGAGGCTTACGAAAGTGCCCCAGTCTGGAGTCCTGACGGTGGCTCAATCGCATTCGCTTCCGATCGCAACGGAGGTAAAGACATATTCCTGATTCCAGCCGACGGTGGTGCACCCCGACAGCTGACGTTCAATTCTGCTGCCGAAACCCCGGAGGCGTTCACTCCCGATGGTAAGTCGGTAGTGTTCTCCGCAACAATCCAGGATCCCGCCATCAGTAGCGCGGCTCCAATGCGTAGCCAGAGCGAGCTATACAGCGTGCCCGTGGCGGGTGGCAAGGTGACGCAGATATTGGCAGTGCCTGCAGTAAGTATCTCAATGTGTCCCGACGGATCCTTCCTTTATGAGGATGTGAAAGGCTCGGAAGATAAATGGCGTAAGCATCACACATCGTCTGTTACACGCGATATCTGGAAATATGATGCCAAAAGCGGCAAATACATCAATCTCACCGCACGTGCCGGTGAAGACCGTAGTCCAGCCGTGGCGCAAAACGGTGACAATTACTATTTCCTCAGTGAGCGTAACGGCGATTCGTTCAATGTCTATTCCGCATCGATGACTCCCGGTGCCTCACCCCGCAAGCTTACTGATTTCAAGGATCATCCCGTGCGCTTCCTCAGTGCAGGAGCCGGCGATAAGTTGGCGTTTGTATATAACGGCGAGCTTTTCACGATGAAGCCCGGTGCTGCGCCTCAGAAACTTACCATCAATCTTGTGGATGACGACATAAATGATATCAAGAACATTCCTTTCAGTCGCGTGCATGGAGCAGTTGTCTCACCCGATGGCAAGCAGATGGCATTCACAGTTCGCGGAGAGGTGTTCGTCTCTTCTACAGAATATCCTTCAATAAAGCAGATCACCCACACTCCTGCAATCGAATCCGGGTTGTCGTGGGGCGCTGACGGCAGGTCGCTTTATTACGGTTCCTTGCGCTCAGGTCGCAGCAATATCTATAAAGCTACTATCAAACGTAAGGAGGATCCCAATTTCTCGAACGCCACACTGATCGAAGAGAAATTGATGTTTCCCGAAGATGGTGTGGAACGTGGTTATCCTTCAATTTCACCCGACGGGAAGAAGATGGCGTATGTGGAAGACCGCCGCATACTGAAAGTGATGGATCTTGCCTCAGGAGCGATAAAGACTTATGATGACAAGATAACCAACTATCGTACAGGTGGTTTTGGCGTGGCGTGGAGTCCCGACAGCAAATGGCTCACCACCGAGATAATGAATCCGATGCATGACCCCTATGGCGACATCGCGATAATAAATGTCGATAACTGTGAGTTCATATCTTTGACAAATACCGGATATTTCGATCAACAGCCGGTATTTTCCGCCGATGGTAATGCCGTTATATTCGCATCTGAGCGTTACGGAATGCGCAACCATGCCTCATGGGGTTCCGAGTATGATGTTATGGCAGTCTTCCTCAATCGAGAGGCTTACGATAAATTCCGTCTTTCGGAAGAAGATTATGCACTTTTAAAGGAAGTTGAGGATCAGCAGAAGAAAGCTGCTGCCAAGAAAGGGGATTCAAAAGATGGCAAGAAAGGGAAGAAAGATGACAAGAAAAAAGATGCAGCCAAGGATGGCGAGAAATCGTCAAACGATATCAAGGTAGATCGTGAAGGAATCATGGATCGCATCGTGCGTCTGACACCCAATTCATCGGATCTCAGCGATTTCTTCGTGACTAAAGATGGCTCCACACTCTATTACCTTTCCGCTTTCGAAAGCGGTTACGATCTCTGGAAACGAGATCTGCGCAAGGGGGATGTCTCTCTTGTCAAGAAACTTGACACCGGCAACGGTGGCTTCCAGGCTGATAAAGACGGCAATCTTTACATCGTAGGTTCAACTGTAAGGAAATTCAATCCAAAGAGCAAAGAGATAAAGAGTATTCCGGTGTCGGGCAAGGTGAAGATAGATCCGGCAAAAGAGCGTGAGGTCATGCTCGATTATGTAGCCAACGAGGCTCGCGAGAGATTCTATCTCCCCGAAATGCCCATAGACTGGGATATGTATGTTGCGAACTATCGTCGCTTCCTCCCTCACATCAACAATGGTTACGATTTTGCTGACATGCTCAGTGAACTCTTGGGCGAACTCAACGTGTCGCATTCCGGTGCACGTTATTACCCCGATGCAGCCAAAGACCAGACAGCATCGCTCGGGCTCCTCTTCGACATGTCAGGAAAAGAGGGGAGCGCGGTAGTCGATGAGATAGTGGCAGGTGGTCCATTCGATCGCGCCACAACAAAGGTTCGTCGCGGAGACGTGGTGGAAGCCATCAATGGCGAGAAGACTGCCGATGCCGGCGACTGGGAGACATTGCTCAACAACACAGCCAAGAAGAAAACCCTCGTGTCGCTTTATCGTCCTTCATCCGGAGAACGCTGGGAAGAGGTTGTGCTTCCGATCACTACTTCCGCGATGAACGAGCTCCTATACCGCCGCTGGGTAAAGAATCGCGAGGCTGCAGTGGATTCCCTCTCCGGAGGATGTCTCGGTTACGTGCATCTCCGTTCGATGAACGACGGCAGTTTCCGCGAGATCTATTCCAAACTTCTCGGAAAATATTACAACAAAGAGGGAATTGTGATTGACACCCGTTGGAATGGCGGAGGTCGTCTGCATGAGGATATCGAGGTGCTTTTCAGTGGTGAGAAATACCTCACGCAGGAAGTTCACGGACGTCCCACCGGTGAGATGCCCTCACGTCGCTGGAACAAACCTTCTGTGATGATAATCGGCGAAGCCAACTACAGCAACGCCCATGGCACTCCCTGGGTGTATAAGCACAAAAAGCTCGGTAAACTCGTAGGTATGCCCGTGCCGGGAACAATGTCGAGCGTGAACTGGATTAATCTCCAGAACCCCGACATGCTCTTCGGCGTGCCTGTCGTGGCATTCCGAACAGCTGACGGCACCGTGCTCGAGAACAGCCAGCTCGAACCCGACATCAAGGTTGCCAACCTCCCCGCCGATGTGGTGAGAGGCATTGACGCGCAGCTTGAAGCCGCCGTGAAGTCTCTCCTCTCCGACATCGACAAAAAATAGGGACATTGCGTTTTAAGGGCCCGATTATAGGGAAAAGTGTTATATTTGCAAATGGAAAAGCGTGTAGGGACGCGTTTTAACTTGTAAAATATTCTAAAATGGCACAGACGGTTAAATATCCGATTGGAGAACAGAGCTTCGGAGAGATAATCCGCAATGGATGTCTTTACGTTGATAAAACCATGTATATTGCTAAATTGCTCCGTGACGGAAAATATTTCTTTCTCAGTCGTCCACGGCGGTTTGGCAAGAGTCTGCTCGTTTCTACCATGGAGGAATATTTCTGTG